>DHZF01000101.1:48892-67792 GCA_002414505.1 Hyphomonas sp. UBA5111
CACGCCTCGATCAGCCGCCTTGCTCTGCCCCACAGAGGTGGTCCACCGGTATTGTTAGTCCGGCGGTTTCCACGTAGCGGCGTTCATGCCGCTACCTCCCCACAGTAAGGCGGTATGAACGCCGCGGGCAAGATGGTTTGTGGCGCAGGCGGTCGATAGCCCAGAGAAGAGTGTGGGCGCGCGGTGTTGTAATACCGCCGCCAGGTTTCGATCAGGATCTGGGCCTCCCTGAGATCGTAGAAGATTTCACGCGCCAGCAACTCGTCCCTGAGCTTGGAGTTGAAGCTCTCGCAGTAGCCGTTTTCCCACGGCGAACCCGGTTCGATATAGAGCGTCTTCACACCGATCCGGCCAAGCCAGTTGCGCAAGGCATTGGCGATAAACTCCGGGCCGTTATCGGAACGGATATGCTCTGGCGGGCCATGATGGACGAACAACTCGCCCAGCGTGTCGAGCACGTCCCGAGAGTTGAGCTTGCGTTCGACACGGATGGCGAGGCACTCGCGGGTGAACTCATCTATCACGCACAGCATGCGGAAGACCTTTCCATCATGCGTGCGGTCCTGCACGAAGTCATAGGACCAGACATGCCCCTTGTGCGTTGGCCGTAGCCGCACGCAGGAGCCGTCATTCAGCCAGAGGCGGCTGCGCTTCGGTTGTTTCATTGGTACTTTGAGCCCTTCACGTCGCCAGATGCGATAGACCCGCTTTTCATTCACATGCCATCCATCGGCGCGGAGCAAGGCGGTGATCCTGCGATACCCATACCGACCGAACCGTTCGGCCAGATGGATGACCGCCTCGGTCAGCCTGCCTTCATCGCCGCGCGGCGTTCCTGGCTTGCGCTGGGTCGAGCGGTGCTGGCCTATCACGCGGCAGGCCCGACGCTCTGAGACACCAAGCCCTTCCACCACGTGATCGACTGCAGCACGACGACGCGAAGGGCTCAGAACTTTCCCCGCACGACTTCCTGAAGGATCTGGTTGTCCAGCGTGAGATCAGAGACTGCGCGCCGAAGCCGGGCGTTCTCCTTCTCCATTTCTTTCATCCGCTTGGCCTGGTCGACCTGCAGGCCACCGTATTCCTTGCGCCAGCGATAATAGGTCTGTTCGGTCACACCGACGGCGCGCGCCGCCGAAGCTGCAGTTTCACCGCGAGCGAGGCGAACCTCCACCTCCCGCAGCTTCGCAATGATCTCTTCAGGCTTGGCTTTCTTGCCCATGTCTCAGCTCCATATCTGAAGCCGGAACTAACTCAAATACCGGACCACTTTTCGGGATGCAGACCAGAGCGTTGGCGCGGGCATCTGATGGATCTTGCCGACGCCCTAGGCATTCAGGAATTTGATATTATCGGCAACTCATTCGGCGGTGCGCTCGCGCTCTCCATGGCGGTTCATCATCCGGACCGCGTCCGGCGCATGGTTTTGATGGGAGCAGCCGGCCTTGAATTCGAGCTGACTGAGGCGCTCGACAAAGTGTGGGGTTATGAGCCGTCGGTAGAGGCGATGCGCGAGATGCTCGATATCTTCGCCTATGACAACTCGCTCGTCTCAGACGAGCTTGCCGAAATGCGCTACCGGGCGAGCATCCAGCCCGGCTTTCAAGAGGCCTTTAGCGCCATGTTCCCGGCACCGCGCCAACAGCACATCACGGCGCTTTCAACGCCGGAAAAAGAAATTGCGAAGATCGCCTGCCCAACGCTGATCCTGCACGGGCGTGAAGACCGTGTTCTGCCGATGAGCAACAGCCTGCGGCTGTTCGATCTCATCAGGACGTCCGAAGTACACCTGTTCGGCAAATGCGGCCATTGGACCCAAATCGAGCACAAGGACCGGTTCAATCTCCTGGTCTCTGACTTCCTGGCGAGGGAGTGACGGCGGTTTTGGCTGATCTTGCGTCTCTTCCTCCGGCTAGCTGATGGAATACGGATATCGTGACTGACACTACAATCAACATCGACGTACTGATAGTAGGTACGGGCCATGCGGGGGCACAAGCTGCGTTGATGCTGCGCAAACTTGGATATGCCGGCGCGGTTGCGCTGGTGGGGGCGGAGGCAGATCCTCCCTATGAGCGTCCGCCCCTATCCAAGGCCTATCTCGCAGGCGAGGAGCCGTTCGAGCGCATGATGATGCGCCCGAAGGAAGCATGGACCGAACTGAATATCGAGCTGCTTTCCGGGCGCAAGATCGTCGCGGTTGATCCTGCGGCAAATGAAGCGCGCTGCTCGGATGGCGAAAGAATTACTTACGGCAAGTTGATCTGGGCGGCGGGCGGCGCGCCGCGGCGGCTGACGGCGCCGGGCGGCGACCTTGCCGGGGTCCATGTCGTCCGTACGCGTGCGGATGTGGATGCTATCCGCGCCGGGCTCGCCAGCGCTGGGAACATTGTCATCATCGGCGGCGGGTATATCGGTCTTGAAGCGGCGTCGGTGCTGGTCGGCATGGGTAAGTGTGTCGTCGTCCTCGAAGCCGAGGAGCGGCTGCTGGCGCGGGTGGCGGGACCGGCGCTGTCTGCTTTCTATGAGAAGGAGCATCGCGGGCGCGGCGTTGACATCCGGCTCGGCGCAAAGGTTGAAGCGATCATCCAGAAGGGCGGCCGCCCTGCGGGAGTTCGCCTTGCCGGAGGAGCCGATCTGCCGGCGGACCTCGTGATCGTTGGGATCGGTATTGCTCCGGAAGTCGAGCCGTTGATTGCGGCCGGCGCCGAAGAGGCGCTCGGCGGCGTGAAGGTCGATGAATTTTGCCGCACAAGCCTGCCGGACATCTACGCTGCCGGCGATTGCGCCGCGCACGCGAACCGCTACGCTGGCGGCGCGGTCATCCGTCTTGAATCTGTGCAGAACGCGCATGATCAGGCGGCTGTGGCCGCTGCTTCGATCGCAGGGGCTGCGAAACCCTACGACGCCGTTCCTTGGTTCTGGTCCGATCAGTACGACCTCAAACTGCAGACCGCCGGCCTTTCGAACGGCCATGATAAGGCGGTGCTACGCGGCGATCCGGACAGCCGTTCCTTCTCCGTTATTTATCTTAAGGACGGCCGTGTCATCGCCCTCGACTGCGTCAACGCCACCCGCGATTACGCGCAAGGCCGGCGTCTCGTTGCCACCGGCGGTGCGTGCGACCACGAAACCATCGCAGACCCAGGCTATCCCCTATTTAAACCGACCGCTAGAAAAGGGTAGCTAGGGCGGATGTTGTCAAGAACGACATTCACATCGAAGCCTTTGAGTTCGTCACTCCGTATCAAGAAAGTAAACGATTAGATGGTTTAAAGCTTTCTGCAAATTACACTTTTCACTTTTCGACAAATTGAAGTTGGGCGAGATTGTCCGGGAAAAAGCTGTTCCTAGGAAAATGCTCAAAACCAGCTGAGTCTTAGACTACTCTAAAAAAGACTGGCCCATGTTTTGAGATAGGATCGGCTCTGAAATGGAGTTGAACCAGGGGCAAGAGAGCCAGACCTGACGAGATCATTGCAAAGTTGCGAGAAGTTGAAGTCCGCTCAAGCCAGGTCGAGACGATTGCGCGGGCTGTGCGTGTGATCAGTGTTGACCTGCCACTGAACTTTCATCCGGACGGGATTAGAGCCTCGGCGGTTTGTACGCCTTCCGGCGCGGGGTTAGCAACGAACGATTGGCGGAGCTTTTCCACATCTCGCAGCCGATCGTTCGTTGCTGGGAACCGGGCCGCATAACTGGCCGGTGTGCTGTATCCGAGCGCCGAGTGTGGGCGCCGATGATTGTAGTCCTCGCCCCATTCCGAGATGCGTTCGCGGGCGTGGTTGAGGCCATGGAACAAGGTCTCGTTGAGATGGCGTAGTCGGGACTTTGGCTACCGCGACGCTTGGTGCTTTGCTTCCGACATTGTCAGGATTGAGAAGGAGGAAGCTATGTCTGACTTATATGCCGGATTGGATGTGTCGCTCGAGAAGACGAGCGTCTGCGTTGTAGATGCCGAAGGGCTCATCATGATGGAGAAGACGACGCCTTCGGATCCTTCATGCATCGCGGATCTGCTGGGACCGGTCACAGGCTCTTTCAAAACGGTCGGACTGGAAGCAGGTCCGCTTTCGCAATGGCTGTACTTCGGACTGAAGGATGCCAGGTTTCCGGCAATCTGTATTGAGACCCGACACGCGAAGGCTGCGATTACCGCCATGAGCATCAACAAGAACGATCGTAACGACGCGCGATCGATTGCACACCTTGTTCGATCAGGTTGGCACAAGCGGGGCCATGTGAAGTCGATTGAGAGCCAGGAGCTCAGAAGTCTGCTCGTTGCACGCGAGTTCTTCGTCAACAAGCTACGGGACCATGAGAATGAGATTCGTGGACTTCTTCGTCCCTTCGGCCTCGAGGTTGGACGGGTAGGCGCAGCTGGCTTTGAAGCCCGAGTCAGAGACCTTACTGAAGGTCGCGCCAGGCTCGAGTTGATTGTCGACACCTTGCTTCGTGGACGGGCAAGCATGATGGATGAACTTGCCATCCTGCACCGTGAACTGCTCAGGGTGACGAGGAACGATGAAGTATGCCGCCGGTTCATGACGATCCCGGGCGTTGGGCCCGTCAAAGGGTAATCATCCCTGAAAATAAGCGACTTGAAAACTGGACTTCTCCGGCGTTGACTATCGACGGAGACGACGATGAAGAAATCGAGATTCACAGACGCGCAGATCCTCGCGATCCTGAAGCAAGGCGAGAGTGGAGTGCCTGTGCCTGACCATTGCCGAGAGCACGGGATCAGCAACGCGACTTACGACAACTGGCGCAGCAAATATGGCGGGATGGATGCCTCGCTGATGTCCGAGATGAAAGCGATGGCGGAAGAAAATCGTCGCTTGAAGAAGATGTATGCGGAAATGGCGATGCAGAATGAGCATCCTGAAGGATGCTCTCGGAAAAAAGTAACCCGGCCATCTCAATGACGCGAGATGGCCAGGGAGGCTGTTCGGAAGAAGGGCGTTCCCGTGGCGCTGGCATGCCGTACCTTCGGTATCAGCGAGACCTGCTACCGGTATGAGGCGAAGCTGTCTGACGAGAACGCAGAGATCGCCGACTGGCTGGTCAGGCTGGCGGGCTCAGATGCGACACGGCGCTGGGGCTTTGGCCTGTGCTACCTGTTCCTGCGCAATGTGAAGGGGTTTGCCTGGAACCATAAACGCGTCCGCCTCATCTATTGCGAACTGGAGCTGAACCTGCGGATCAAGCCGAAGAAGCGGCTGGTCCGGGACGTGCCGGAGCCCTTGGCGGTTCCGGAGCGGCCGAACGAAATGTGGTCGATGGACTTTATGGCCGACCAGCTCGGCGACGGCCGCTCCTTCCGGACGCTGAATGTCCTTGATGACTTCAACCGTGAAGGTCTCGGCATCGAAGTCGACTTCTCCCTTCCGGCTGCCCGGGTTGTTCGCACGCTTGACCAGATCATCGAATGGCGCGGAAAGCCAATGGGCATACGCGTCGACAATGGGCCGGAAAATATCAGTGGCAAGCTGCAGACCTAGGCGCAGAAGCGCGGTATCGGCATCTTCTACATCCAGCCCGGCAAGCCCCAGCAGAATGCCTACATCGAGCGCTACAACCGGACGGTTCGTCAGGAGTGGCTCGGACAGTTCATCTTCAACACCATCGAGGAGGTAAAGGGGCACGCCACACGGTGGCTATGGACATACAACAACCAGCGCCCGAACATGGGCATTGGCGGAATTACTCCCGCCATGAAACTGAAACTTGCCGTGTGAAGTCCAGGAACCAGGCCGCTTAAAAATGGGATGATTACCGCGCGGCCGCGTGCGCAGCTCCGTCTCAGGTGGCCGGCGCGAGCGATACCGGGGACCATCGTCCGATCCGCCCCGACAATCTGGCAGGCCCGCCGCTCTGACAAATCCATGACGGTCTGCAGATGCGCGACCGCCGCGCGCTCGGCAGCGGACTCTACCACTTTTTTGACAAAAGCTCGCGCAGCGCCGCGACATCGAGCATCGACTCCGCAAGCAGCCTCTTCAGCTTCGCGTTCTCGTCTTCCAATGCCTTTAGGCGCCGAGCTTCGGAAACATCCATGCCGCCATAGCGGGCCTTCCAGTTGTAAAGGGTCGCCTCCGATACACCGTGCTTGCGGGAAAGGTCAGCCGCCTTCGCGCCAGCTTCCATCTCCTTCAACACCGCTATGATCTGTTCTTCACTGAAACTGGATCGCTTCATCTGTCCGTCCTTCCTGAGGGCCGGACTCTAACTCCATCTGGAGGAAAATCTTAGTGGCAGGTCACCGTATCTGGAAACTACGGGACGAGGCTTTGCGCCCGAAACCTGCCAGATGTTCAGAATGCAGGACATTGTCTGTCATCACACGGCGGACGGTAATGCCGAGGCGAGTGTAGTAAGCCACGCAGGCCTTCAGGTGTTCGACGGCACTGGGGGCTTTTTCGTCAGGATGGATCTGGTTGAAGGCGACGCGGGAGGTATCGTCCACGGCGACATGGACGTACTCCCAGTCGACACCGCGGTGGAGAGACTTGCTCTTCCGGCTTCCGGTGATGCGATGCCCGGGGCGCCCGAAGCGGCCGAGTTTCTTGATGTCGATGTGGATCATGTCGCCGGGATTTGGGTGCTCGTAGCGGCGGGACGGTTCAGGCGGATCAAGATCCCTGGCCCGGCTGAGCTTTGCGGCGCGGAGGATGCGACTGACTGTGGCTGGCGAGACCTTGCATCGGTGGGCGATCTCGTGTCCCGGCAAGCGTTGACGACGCAACTCGAGGATCCTCTCCACGATCGTATCGGGCGTGGGGCGATATAGCCGGTGTGGACGTGAGGAACGCTCCCGGAGACCTTCGGGCCCCTCCGCCAGGAAGCGGTCCACCCATTTGCTGACCGTCTTGCAACAGACGCCGAAGGCTTTGGCGACGGTGCGCCGGCTGTGCCTTCCTCAATCACACGCCGGACGATCTCGGCTCCACTATGAGGCGTGGTGCGGGCATTCTCATGGATGTCCATTCGGTGTCCTTTCCGGGAGTTGACGTCTCGCAACCTCAATGTCACCGGTCAGGCCCGAATGGACAACCTATTGAAAATTCAAATCCAGGCGCAAAGAACGAGGTGTGGAATCTGTCCAATACTCTGGATGCGGCTTCGAAGCAGCAAAGGTGACCGAACTCATCCCTAAATCAGACCTGATTGCGGATTATTGAGTGTCAACTGGAATCCGCGGAGAAATCGCTCTTGCAAGGGCGCTCTGACGATTGGGAAGGTTTACGATCTCGGCTGCGATAAGACGTTCGCCGCATTTCAGATGCGTTTCCAAAGTTGGTGGATGCTGAGAGGCTTCGCTGCGAACCAGATCGTAACCGGACGATATTCCGACCGCCTGAACCTTCATGTCTTTGAGATCGGACCAGAACCGTGGGGGAACTGGGGTGGGACGTTCTTTGTTGCAAATGGCCGCTGCCGCAATCTGGGCCTGCGTGGTTGCATTGTGAATGGTTTCGATACGCAGTTTTCCGGATGCGAATTCGTTTTCACCGCGGGCACAATCTCCGATTGCAAATATTTCGGAGTCAGATGTCCGCATGTCCTGATCGACGCAGATACCATTGTCACATTCCAGGCCCGCGGCTTCGGCAAGCGCCATATTGGGTGTTGCACCAATCCCCGCCAACACGAGATCGGTCTTTATTTGGGATCCATCGCCAAGATTGATCGAGGAAACGCGGCGATCAGCGGCGCCGAACCTCTCAATCTTCTGATTGAAGAGAAACTGAACACCGGCATCTTTCAGCTTCTGAGTAACAAAATTGGTTGTTGCGGGTGAGGCAACGCGGGCCATGGCGCGAGCGGCGGCCTCGACAACAGTGACGGTTCTCCCAAGATTGACCACGGCAGAGGCCACTTCGAGCCCGATAACACCGGCGCCAATGATTGCAACGTCGCGACAGCCAGGATCGCTCAAGGCTTGGCGAAGCCTTGCCGAATCGCCCAGGTCTCTCAGATAGTGGATCCCTTTCAGGTTCGCGCCCTTCGCATTAAGACGACGCGGCGATGCCCCTGTGGCAAGGATCAAGGTATTGAATTTCATCGTCTTCCCGTCCGCAAAGTGGATTCTACGCTTATTCCTATCAATCTTGACGACCTTGCGCGCCCGCATCAGGTCGATGCGATTGTCTTCGTAGAATGAAAGAGGACGTATCAGAGTTGGCTGCGGTCTATCCGGTCCCTGCAGCCACGCCTTTGACAGAGGCGGGCGCTGATAAGGCAGCGACACCTCATCGCCAATAAGTTTTATCGCACCTTCGTAGCCATTCATGCGCAAGGTTACGGCAGCATTTGTTCCGGCCACTCCATTGCCGATAATCACAGTTGTGTTCATGTTTCTTTCCTCCCCGGGTTTACCGATTGTTTAGATGAGGCTAAGCGAGCGCGCAGCCATTACTGCCTCGGTGCGATTGGCGACGTTTAGACCACGCAAAATTTTTCTGAAATGCCACTTCACGGTGTCTTCCGTGACATGCATGCGCACTGCAATTTCCTTGTTGCTCAGCCCAAGTGCGGCATGTTGCAGGACGATTACCTGCTTCTGACTTAAGGGGGCCGATCTATATGCAAAGGGGCGTTCAGTAATCTGCACATCATGCGCAGGTACTTTGGTCCTGGCGACCTGAGTTGTCCGTTGATCCAAGAACGCTTTCGCCGCTGGACTGATGACACGCAGAAAATGCCGCCTGCTTATCAAGGACCTGAAAGCGCCCAGTTGTTGTGCCTTCAGATCGGCATCGGCGATTCTTTTCAGCGCCTGCTTTTTTTCGCCCATCAGATAAATCGCAGTCGCAAGCGTATATTGCGCCCTGATTTCTCCGCGTTGGTCTCTGACGGCGGAAAAGTTGGAAAGGGCTTTTCGAGCGTGCATCTCGGCCAGGCCCAGTTTGCCGTCTCGCAGAAATCTTGAGGCTTCTAGCAAGGCGATTTCCGCCTGGATGGCGCGATTCTGGTTTGGCAGAAACACCAGGTCTTCGACGGACGGAAGCGGCTCGGTCGCGAGCGGAGTGCTGGTTCGGGTTCCCATAGCAAAGACTTCGGAGCCCAATCGCACCAGAATGCCCAGCCGCTTCAGACCGTGATCCTTTGCCAGCAGGCGGCAACGTTCAAGCAACAAGAACGCCTGCAATGTGTCACCCTGGCGAATATAGATCTCGGCCGCGCTTCGGACGGTGTTCCACACCACATCCGTCACCCCGAATTTCAGCGCAAAATCCAGAGCCTCTTGCACAAGACACTCATCGGGAGTGATAGACTCTTCTTCTGTTTGGACCTGAAGCTCGAAGGCCGCGAGCATTCCTTTGGTAAAGGGTGTGCACTCATGGGCGACGTTTTCGTTCTTCTGTGCCCGACGAATCTCGCTGCGTGCGCCATAGATGTCGCCATTGAGCAGCTTAGCCAGAATCCCAGCAGCAGCAAGCCAGCCAAACGCATAACGGTGACGGACCGCGCCGCTCACGACCGTGGCGGAGGCTATTTGATCTGAAAGGGCAGCAAACTGCCTGCCGGAAGCGGCGATGAATGCTCTGCACGTCTGTGCTGCGGCATGGCCGACAGGATTGGCCGACCCATAGGTATCAATCCAGACCGCGCATCTTTCATCGCTTTCTTTCAATTCATCGTGGGTGGCAAGACCGATGGCATGCACTAGTTTCCCCCAGCCATTCGAATCTTCCTCCTCCGAAGGTGCGGAAACCCTCTGGTTGTTCAGCCTGGAAAGCACATCCTGTGCTTCCTGTGCGCGTTGACTGAAGTACAGCACCCAAGCATATCCGATAGCCAAGGATGGCATCTGAAGCAGTTTGGCTCTGGGAATGCCCGTGAACCAGATCGTCAAGGCCTCAATCTCTCCTTGTCTCAGGGCTAGATCGAAGAGAGCTTGATCAGTTAGCCGTTTGGCCCAGCTGTGATCGTGTGCGCGAAGAGCAACATCCACGACCAAACGGTACTCTTTTTTTCGCCAATGCCAGAATGCGATACGTTTTAGGAAATACGACCGACGCGATCCATTTGCTTCGATGAAACGAATGCGCAGGTACTCTTTCAGGGCCCGGTTCATTTCATAGCATTTTGGTTTTTCAACGCTGGATATCAAAAGCCCGTGGCGCGATGCTAGTTCTGCCAATTTGCAACTGGAATCGTTAATCTTGAACACATAATCGCTGCAGTCTGCCGTGATTTCCTCCAGCCAACTGGCGTTAATCAGGTGATCAAGGAGCGGCCGCGTAATCTGTGCCAGTACGTCGGTTTCGAAGTATGCCTGAACCTCTGAAAGGTCAGCGATCGCGTCGCCTGATGCTTTCGATTTGCCAGCCAGTGCGCATAGAAGCGGCCAACCATCCGTCTTGTTGTATATCTTCGTCGCCCGGTCGGCTTCCAACGGTAGAATTGAACATGTCTCGTCAAGAGTGAAGCTTAACTCTCTTGGGCCGATCGTCACCACATGCGAAACTACCGACAGGGTGACCAACGTGCCCGGTTGGTGCCCGCTTACTACCAGTCGAACGGCTTCTGGCGTTTCCAGGGTGATCGTTTTCAGAAATCTCTGTGTGGCGGCAGAGTCAGAAACGCCGTCCAAGCAAATCATGACGGGTCTTTTCCAATCGAAAAGAAGGCGCAGTGCGATGGTCTCTGGGCCGCGATCACCGGACGTGACGGGAAGGTCCGGTGGCGAAAGCATTGCGACAATCGCGGTTGCTATAAGGTCCGCTTCAGAGACGCTCTCTGGCCAGAACGACGACAGGTCCAGATAGATACAATCGTCTCCTCGGTCGGCAGCCGATTGGGCGCACAAGGCGATCTGCACTGATTTGCCGAAGCCGCGAGGTGCCTGATAAAGGAGGCATTTCGCGCCGGGGTGTCCCGCAATATCCAGTCTGTCACGTCTCAGGCAGCCCTGAGTCAATTTCTTTTGACGGACATTCATGCGTTCCAGAAAATCGTAGATGTCGTTCGGGATTGCGCTGGAGGTCTTAATCATCCCTCCCTCCCTGAAAGTGATGTATCGTAGGCGTGCCGACATCTTACCTAGCGCACAAAAAACTCAAAACTACACGAACGTGTAGTTGTGGAGTGACTTGATTGAGAGGCAGCTTAGGTCCGAGCGGCAAGAAGCAGCAAGTGGGAAACGGAGAAGCTCTTCTGTCCAATATAGAAACTACAGAAACTTACAACAGCCTTTTCGTAGGGAGGGTAGACTGATGAGCGATCTAAGCCAAGCGTCCACGGCGCAAGTTGGCGCCGATGAAGTATACGTTGATAAGAAACGGTATTTTTGGATTTTGTCCGTATTCTGGCCGGCAACGCCGCTAATCGGACTGTATCTGGTTTCGGTGACCGGCTGGAGCATCTGGTACGGGACGGTGCTGATTTTATGGTATCTGGCGGTGCCGATGCTGGACGCTATGTTTGGCGAGGATTTTTCCAATCCCCCCGAATCGGCCGTACCTGATCTTGAAAGAGACCGATATTATCGCGTGCTTACTTATCTGACGGTGCCCATGCATTATGCGGCTTTGATCGGGTCTTGCTGGTGGGTCGCAACCCATTCTCTGAATGCGCTCGAATTCGTCGCGCTGGCACTGTCGCTGGGGGTCGTCAACGGTTTGGCGCTGAACACCGGCCATGAACTGGGTCACAAGAAGGAAGCTTTTGATCGCTGGATGGCAAAACTGGTGCTGGCAGTGGTGGGCTATGGCCACTTCTTCATCGAACATAACAAAGGGCACCACCGTGACGTGGCCACCCCGAAAGACCCGGCAACCTCGCGTATGGGTGAAAACATCTATTCTTTCGCAACCCGCGAAATCCCCGGGGCTTTCAAACGCGCTTGGGAACTCGAAGAGGTTCGCCTTGAGCGGAGTGGTAAGAGTGTCTGGAGCCTGGACAACGAGATCCTTCAGCCGCTGATCATTACCGTCGTTCTTTATGCCGGGCTGCTGGCATTCTTCGGGCCCATCATGCTTGTGTTCCTGCCCATTCAAATGGCGTACGGATGGTGGCAGCTGACCTCGGCCAACTATATCGAGCATTATGGCTTGCTGCGCGAAAAACTGCCCAACGGCAAGTACGAGCATCAGAAGCCGCACCATTCGTGGAACTCGAACCATATCATGTCCAACCTGATCCTGTTCCACCTGCAGCGGCACTCGGACCATCACGCGCACCCGACGCGGTCCTATCAATCGCTGCGGGACTTCAAGGACCTGCCGGCGCTTCCTTCAGGCTATCCCGGGATGTTCTTTGCTGCACTTGTGCCGTCTTGGTTCCGATCGATCATGGATCATCGGGTCCTGGACTGGGCCAAAGGTGACCTGAGCAAGATCCAGATCGAGCCCGGCATGCGCGAACACTATGACCGAAAATTCGGGTCGGTCGCACCTGCACAACCTGCCGCCATGCCCGCCGAATAAAACCCAGGCATGGCATCTCAGACAAAGGCGTTGGCCCCCATGGGGCCAACACTGACCTGACAAACAGCCCCTTGCTTTAACCCAAAGATGGGGCCGCAGACACAACCGACAGAAAATCTGGAGAGACGCATGTGCTTGCCTGTCAACGCACGTGTGTAAGGGAGGAATGAACAATGGCCAAATATCAATGCCCGGATTGCGGATATACCTACGATGAAATCCTGGGGCACCCGCATGAAGGTTTCCCGCCGGGAACGCCGTGGTCGCAAGTACCCGAAGACTTTGCGTGCCCCGATTGCGCGGTCCGCGACAAAGAGGACTTTGTGCTGATCGGCGAAGCCGCAGCGCCTACACCAACCCCGGCACCCGAACCCGTAGCGGTTGCCCCTCCTGCCGCCGCACCGCAGCCGCCTCAGCCTGCGCCGGTGGCGCAAGCGGCCCCTGCCGCCGGAACCGCCTACCGGAAATGGCTTTGTATCACATGCGGTCATATCTACGACGAAGCCCTTGGTGACGAACACGAAGGTTTTCCGCCGGGAACGCTGTTCAGCCAAATCCCCGATGATTGGTGCTGCCCGGACTGTGGCGCCACGAAAGAGGACTATGTCCTCTACGAAGAAAAATAAGAGCGCGAACATGAATCAGGTTGCCTCATTTCCCGCCAAAACAGCCGGTGCCGATGACATCCGAGCGGCGTTTGACACCCAGATTCGGGCACAACTTGCCCGGCGGGCGGTCTTTGACCGCAAGGCACGTATCGCACAGCTGGACCGCCTGGCAGAGGCCGTCAAACGGAACGAGGACAAAATCATCGCGGCTTGCGCGGCTGATTTTCGCAAACCCGCCGAAGAAGTGAAACTGACCGAGATATTTCCTGTGCTTCAGGAAATCCGGCACACCAAACACCATCTGAAGTCGTGGATGCGCCCCAAACGGGCGCGCGCCACTTTGGGGGTGTTTGGCACCAAGGCACGGGTTCGCCCCGAGGCCAAGGGTGTATGCCTGATCATCGCGCCCTGGAATTATCCGGTGAATCTTTCGCTCGGGCCGCTGGTTTCGGCAATCGCGGCGGGCAACAGTGCCATCATCAAGCCGTCCGAAATGACGCCGAATGCGGCTCAGGTCATCACCGACATCGTGGAAGAGGCGTTCACACCGGACCTGGTCAAAGTCATCGAAGGCGATGCCGCGGTTTCCCAAGAGCTTCTGTCGCTGCCCTTCGACCATATTTTCTTCACGGGCAGTCCGACAATCGGCAAGGTCGTGATGGAGGCGGCTGCAAAGAACCTCACCTCTGTAACTCTGGAACTTGGTGGCAAGTCGCCCACTATCGTCGGGCCCAACGCCGATATCAAGAAGTCCGCGCGCAACATCGTCTGGGGTAAGTTCTCAAACAACGGTCAGACCTGTATCGCCCCCGATCATGTGTATGTGCACCGCGATGTGTCGGCCGCGTTCAAGGCCGCGCTTCAGGCCGAGATCGGTCGGGTCTATGGGAAAACGCCCGAGGCACAAAAAGCAACGCCCGACTATTGCCGGATCGTGAACGATAGGCATTTTGACCGGGTGCGCAACCTGATCGAGGATGCCCGTGCCAAAGGCGCAAGTATCCTTCAGGGGGGTCAGACTGATGCGGGCCAGAACTTCGTTGCCCCGACGCTGATTTCCGAGGTTTCGGATGATATGGAAATCACTCAGGAAGAGCTGTTCGGGCCAATTTTGCCGATCATCGAATATGTTGATCTGGATAAAGTGATCGACAAGATCAACGCAAATCCCAAACCGCTTGCCCTGTATATCTTCGACAATAGCAAGAGTTTCGCTGATCAAATCATCACGCGCACCTCTTCGGGCGCCGTGGGCGTAAACCTTACAGTGGTGCATTTCCTGCACCCGAACCTGCCATTCGGCGGCGTCAACAACTCCGGCATCGGGGCGGCCCATGGCGAATACGGCTTCAAGGCCTTTTCGCATGAAAAAGCCGTTCTGGAGGAAAATCACTCCATCACTCACATGCTTTTCCCGCCTTACACGGGCTTTGTACGCCGCCTCATAAACATCGTGGTCCGGGTGCTTGGATAACAGCCGCCCGGAACCAATAGGGAGAGAAGAAATGTACGACTATATCATCGTCGGCGCCGGATCCGCCGGTTGCGTTCTGGCCAACCGGTTGTCTGCAAACCCGGCAAAACGCGTCGCGCTTATCGAAGCGGGCCCAAAGGACAAGAACCCCCTGATTCACATGCCAGTGGGGATCGCCTTGTTGGCCAATAGCAAAAAGCTGAACTGGGCATTCGATACCGAACCACAAGAACATTTGAATGGCCGTAGACTGTTCTGGCCTCGTGGCAAAACACTGGGCGGGTCGTCGTCCATCAACGCCATGGTCTATATCCGCGGGCACAAGGCCGATTACGACTACTGGGCGTCCGAGGCAGGCACGGATGTCTGGGGCTGGGACCGCATGACAGACCTGTTCAAGCGGATCGAAGACAACCATCGGTTCGGAGCAACCGATAGTCATGGTAAGGGCGGCGAGCTTTCCGTGAGCGAGCTGAAAACCGTGAACCCTTTGAGCCGCGATTTCGTAC
The DNA here is from genome assembly GCA_002414505.1 of Hyphomonas sp. UBA5111. GTDB lineage: Bacteria > Pseudomonadota > Alphaproteobacteria > Caulobacterales > Hyphomonadaceae > Hyphomonas. The sequence goes on from DHZF01000101.1 coordinate 63,921, forward strand.
AGGCTGGGCGCGAACTGCAGATCCCCCACAACGGCGATTTCAACAGCGCCGAACAAGAGGGCCTGGGCATGTATCAGGTCACGCAAAAGGACGGACGGCGTTGGAGCTCGGCGCAAGCCTTTCTCCGTGGGGCTGAGTCCCGTTCCAATCTTGAAGTCATCACCGAAGCCCGGGTGACCCGCGTCGTCATGGAAGAAAAGTCCGCAACGGGTGTCACCTTGCGGCAGGGCGGCGAATATCGCCAACTGCGTCTCAATGCCGGCGGCGAGGTGATCCTGTCTGGCGGGGCCGTGAATTCGCCTCAACTTCTCCTTCTGTCCGGTATCGGGGATGCCCAAGAAATTAAACGGCATGGTCTAGCCGTCGTTCACGACCTTCCCGAGGTTGGCAAGAACATGGCCGACCACCTCGATGTAACGATTATGCATGCTGCTAGCTCACGGCGCCCGATCGGTGTCGCGCCCAGCTTTCTGCCGCGTGGCATTGGTGGTTTGCTTTCCTACATCTTCAGACGTAAAGGGTTTCTCACGTCAAATGTTGCGGAAAGCGGTGGGTTCATTAAGTCGTCCCCTGACCGCGATAGGCCGAATGTTCAGTTTCACTTCCTGCCCACATATCTGAAAGATCATGGCCGCAAGATCGCTTTTGGTTATGGCTATACGCTTCACATCTGCGATCTTTTGCCCAAGAGCCGCGGCTATATTGGCCTCAAAAGCCCGGATCCTATGGACGATCCTCTGATTCAGCCGAATTATCTTAGCGATCCGGAAGATATGGGAACGATGATTGCAGCCTTCAAAGCTGGGCGCAGGATACTCGAAGCGCCGGCAATGTCTGCGCACAGCAAATACGAAGTGCACCCCGGTAAATCCGTACAGACCGACGATGAGATCGCGGCATTCATTCGGGAAAGCGCAGAAACAATCTATCATCCGGTTGGTACATGCCGAATGGGTGCGGACAAGGATTCTGTGGTCGACCCCGAGCTTAAGGTTCGCGGTGTATCTGGGCTGCGAGTGGTGGACGCATCCATCATGCCAAGCCTTGTCGCTGGAAACACCAACGCCCCGACCATGGTCATCGCTGAGAATGCGGCCGAGATCATTCTGGGGCAGGTGCGTATTTTTGACAGGAGTCGTTCAGTTGCCTGAACTTTATGATGAAAAGCGAAAAACAGTCCGGTGTCAGGGGGCGATGGGGTTTATTGTAAGAAGCTTCCAGCAGTTTCAGAACGGCACGATTCCAACCCAAATTTCAAGTTCTGAAGAGGAAGCCAAATGCGCGGACAGATGATGGCTATGCCACTGACCATTCATTCACTGATCGACCACGGAGCTCGCTACCACGGCGACACCGAGATTGTGTCGGTGGAAACAGATGGCACAAAGACTAAGACGAACTGGAAAGGTATTTCTGACAGATCCCGGCAGCTCGGCTCGGCGCTGACAAAGATGGGGCTCTTCAAAGGGGATCGCGTGGCGACGATCGCGTGGAACAATGCGCGGCATCTGGAATGCTACTTTGGCATTTCCTGTGGTGGAATGGTATGTCACACGATCAATCCGCGCCTTTTCCCGGAACAGCTTGTCTATATCATCAACCACGCGAAAGATCGGGTCATCTTTTTTGACAAGACGTTCCTGCCGATCATTGAGGGGATCAAGGAGAAGCTGACGACTGTCGATACCTTCGTTCTTATGTCCGTGCGTGATGAAAAAGCAGCAAGAAAAATCCCCGGACTTGTGTTCTACGAGGACTTCCTGGCCTCGGGCGACGAAAACGCCGATTGGGTGGATGTCGATGAGAATGACGCATCCAGCCTTTGCTATACTTCCGGGACTACAGGAAACCCCAAGGGCGTTCTGTATTCGCACCGCTCTACGGTGTTACATTCGTTGGGCGCGGCCCTTCCCGATACGCTGAACATTTCAGCACGCGAAGTGATGATGCCCGTGGTTCCGATGTTCCACGTCAATGCCTGGGGCATCCCATATGCTGCTGCGATGGTCGGCGCAAAGCTGGTCCTGCCTGGTCCGGGACTTGATGGTGACAGCCTTACACGGCTCATCGACGACGAAGGCGTGACGGTCGCGCTTGGTGTTCCTACAATCTGGCAGGGGCTTCTCGCATCGCTCGACAAACTCGGCTCCAAAGCCGAAACCCTCACACGGACAGTGGTCGGTGGGTCGGCTTGTCCCCCGTCGATGATCGCCGAATTCCGCGACAAATATGGCACCGAAGTCGTGCACGCCTGGGGCATGACCGAAACCTCGCCTCTCGGGACCGCGAATGCCTTGCTGGAACGCCATGCAGGCATGACCGAGGAAGAGCAGGCGAAAGTGCGAGAAAGCCAGGGCCGCCCGCCCTATGGCGTGGAACTCAAGATCGTTGACGATGAAGGCAGCACACTTCCCGAGGATGGGGCGGCGCAAGGCAATCTTCGCATTCGCGGCCATTGGGTCGTAGACAGCTACTTTTGTGCGGAGCCGGGCACGACTTTGGCATCCGATGGATGGTTTGAAACCGGCGATGTGGCCTCGATTGATGCCGATGGGTTCATGACGATCCGGGATCGCTCCAAGGACATCATAAAATCTGGCGGCGAATGGATTTCCACCGTCGAACTTGAGGGCATCGCGGTCGGTCATCCCGGTATCGTGGATGCCGCCGCAATCGCGGCAAAACATGAAAAATGGGACGAACGGCCGGTCCTTGTCGCGGTCAAGGCACCAGGAGCAAAAGTGTCAGAGAAGGATTTGATTGCCTTCTTTTCTGACAAAGTCGCCAAATGGCAGATCCCGGATACGGTCGTTTTTGTGGATGAGCTTCCACGAAACGCAACCGGTAAGGTGCTGAAGAACAAGCTGCGGGAAGCCTATGGGGACGTGCTTCTGGCGTAGCCTGAAATCAGGCAAGCGGGTTTGCGGATCGCATGTTCCGCCTGTTTGCGACCGCGCATAGGGCGCGAAAAAACGACCAAAAGGGAGGAATAAATGAAACAATCTAATGTAAAATCCAAGGGGCCTTTTGCCTCGAAGTTTGTGTTAATCACGATGATCGGTGGCTTTTCGTCGTTCAGCGTCGCAAATGCGGAACCGCTTTACTCCAAGGGCGACTGGCTTTTTGGCCTGAATGCGGCGAAAGTATTCACGAACGAAACGTTGGATTCAATCAGCGCGGGCGGTGCGCCAATACCCGGGGCTGGTGTCAATATCACCGATGACACCACGCTGAGTTTCGACGTTTCCTATTTTTTGAATTCATCTGTAGCGTTGAACTTCTTTGGTGGTTTGCCTGCCAGCGCTAATCTTGCAGGGAGCGGCAGTTTGGCAGGACTGCCTGTTGGAGAGACGGAATATGGCCCTGCTGTTTTGTCGCTTCAATATCACTTTTCGACTAATTCATCCGTTAGCCCTTATGTTGGTGCCGGTATCGCTCGAATCTTGTTTCTGGAAGAACAAGGGGATGCACTCGCGGACTTCGACTTGAAAGACGCCTGGGCGCCCGCTGTCCAAGTTGGAATGCGCTATCAAATGAGCGATAATTGGTTTGCTAATGCCGATATACGTTACACGCCATTCGAAACAGATATCTCTGGGACACTCGGCGGGGCGCCGGTCAGAGGCAAGATTTCGGTGGACCCAACAATTCTCAACATCGGTATTGCCTACCGGTTTTAAGCTATTATTGCTAGAAGAGCTGGCAAGGAAAGTGAGTAACAAAACCTCGAAAAGCAAGCTCTTGGAGATGTGAGGAAACGGGCCCGACCTCAGAACGAAGCGGACACGGATTGCGTGACTGACCTGAGCCCCACGCGTCCCTCACTCATTTCGAGAGTCTAGCCCTTTCTGAACCGCTCCCAAAATTGCCCT
>DHZF01000082.1:0-587 GCA_002414505.1 Hyphomonas sp. UBA5111
CCTCTCTCTCCGCCAGCCAGTCTGCCAATCTGGCCGTAAATCCCGCAGCATCGAAATAGTCCCGCAAGTACCGGGCATTATGCTGCCGGGGGCTAGGTTTCATGCTGCGAAACCCACTGAACCTGTCTCTTCCACGTCTCCGCGCGAGGCAAGTCTCTGTCGCCTGGAACCGGGGTTCTCCCGGGGCCTTTCCAAACCGATTTACAAGGAATTTACAGGGATAATCACCAAACACATGGCGCAGGACGCATGCCTGCGTCGGCGGCTATCGAATGAGCGAGACCGCCAGTCATGTGAGCGTCCGGACACTTGCAGTATATCCGCCGGAATCAGGACCTGATTTGCAGGATATCTGACTGGTCTGCCCACAGCTCCGGCAAGCGCATCTCGGTCAGTATCTTTGCGGTCAGGTGAGGCGGCTGGCGACCTTCAGCGATGGCGTTCAGAATTGCAGGTGAGAGGAGGCCGGCATTGATGTTTTTGGTCAGAAACTCCGATGAGATCCCCTCAGCCTCTGCGATCTCCGTGATGGTCCGGCCGGCCTTCATCTGATCGATCCACTCGATGGAGTGGATGATGCGGCGGGC
>DHZF01000082.1:645-30251 GCA_002414505.1 Hyphomonas sp. UBA5111
CCAGGGCAGGATCGTAGGATACCGCATCGGTCGGAATTGTCAGATTAACGGGCCTTGAGACGGCCAATCCTGGCGTCTAGCCTCTGGAAATGACGAACTCCCCATTCCGCTATTTCAAAACGTCGCCTGAGCTCATCCAGCTTGCGGTCATGATGTACGTCCGTTTCCCGTTGGCACTTCGAAACGTCGAGGACCTGCTACACGAACGCGGCATCGACATCTGCCATGAGACAGTACGGCATTGGGTGGACCGTTTCGGTACTCACTTCGCACACAAGATCCGCAATCGTCGATCTGAGAGAATGAGGCAGTCACCGCAATGGCAGTGGCACCTGAACGAAGTCTTCGTGAAGATCCGTGGGAAGACTCACTTTTGTGGCGCGCGGTCGACCATGAGGGCGAAGTCCTAGAGTCCTTTGTGACTAAGACGCGCGACAAGGCTTCAGCGCTGAAATTCATGAGGAAAGCCATGAAGCGGTATGGAAATCCGCAGGTCGTGGTCACGGACAAGCTTCGCTCATATGGAGCCGCCATGAGCGAGATCGGCAATGCTCATCGCCGCGAAATCGGCAGGCATTTGAACAATCGTGCCGAAAATTCACATTTACCTTTTCGCCGACGAGAGCGGGCGATGTCGCGCTTCCGTCGGATGCGAAGTCTGCAAAAGTTCGCCTCAATCCATTCGTCTGACAGCACCGAAGGCGGCAATGGAAACGGCCTTTCTGTAGCTGATCATTCTCGGCGGCGAAGATAAGATTTATGAAGATTAAGGCTGAGCGATGCAAAAGCTCATGAGCGGATTGAACGAACAGTATCGGCAAGAGCAGAGCTTATATCGATACAATTGGTTGCGTGGGCAATCGTATTGGTGGTGACGATGCGGGTCGCGCCGGCTTCGCGCAGGGCCTTGTCTGAGTCCCCTGCAAAGATTGCATGGACAGCGCAGCAGACTGGCGGCCGCAACCCCTGGTTCAGGACAAGTTGTGTGGCGGCGATCATTGTCGAAGCAGTCGATATTGTGTCGTCTACAATAACGGGTGTGTGATCCTGCCACGGACGGAGATCCTGCAGAGCGATTTCCACGTCCCGATCCCCGCCTCTTGTCTTGCTGAGGATGACATAGTCTGCGTCCGCCAGGGCCGCCATCTCGGAGACCCATTGCTTGCTTTCGGAATCGGGACCGATCAGGAGAGGCTTGTCGACTTCAAGAGCGATCCAGGCGGCCATAGCGATTGCGGCATGGCTGACCTTTGCGGGGATATCATAGATGTCCGACAAAGCGTGCCAGCGGTGCAAGTGAGGGTCCATCGTCACGAGCCAATCGACGCTGGATGAAATCAATTTCGCAAAATGCACGGATGTGACTGCCTCGCCAGGCTGGAACATCGTATCCTGGCGCATATAGGGCAAGTAGGGCGCGACCAGCCCGACCGATGTGGCGCCAAGCGCGCGGGCGGTCTGTGCTGCAAAGACAAGCGCGGGCAGTTTTGCATCCGGATAGGCGAGGCCCGCAAGGAGAATGATTTCGCGGCCTTCCAGCGGAGTATCGAAGCGCAGATACGTCTCGCCATCCGGAAAACGGCGCAAGTCGATTTCAGCGATTTCGGCCTCAAGGGCGCGGGCAAGCGGTCCGGAAATTTGCGCTGTATCCTGCAAAGCTACCAATAGCGGTTTCATGGTTTTGTCAGTTCTATGATGTCCGGATTGGCCGCGACATAGTCGATCACATAGGCGAGTTCACCGGGTGCTTCCGTATACAGTGTATATAGGGGCTGGCCTGCCCCCACGGAGTCTCCGAGCCTGACATGGAGATCAAGCCCGGCGGTCTTGTCGTCCGGTCCACCCGCGAGTTTCGCGGCTTGGGCGAGGCGGCGATTGTCGATCGAGGTTACCCGGCCGGGGGCAGGCGCGAGGATGGGGCGACTATGTTCTGCGAGCTCGGGTTCGCGAAACCCGCCCTGGGCCCGGCAGATGGCTTCGAATTTCGTATAGGCCGCCCCGCTGTGAAGCACGTCCATTGCCATGGCCTTGCCCGCTCCCGTGCTTGCCTTTCCGACAAGTTCGAGAAGCGCCCCGGCAATCAGGCAGGCGCGGTCTGCGAGATCCGCAGGAGCATCTGGTTCGTTGCGCAGCACCGCAAGGACATCGCGGGCCTCGAGTGAAGGTCCGATGCCGCGCCCGACCGGCTGGGTCCCGTCCGTAATGATCGATTGGATTTTCAATCCAAATTCATTCGCAACCTTCTCGAGAAGGGACTGCAAGGAGGCTGCCGCCGCCTGGCTGCGAACCTTGGCCGTCGGACCCACTGGAATGTCGATCACGACATGTGTGGCTCCGGCGGCGATCTTCTTTGACAGGACGGAGGCGACAAGCGCTCCCTCGCTATCGAGATTCAGCGCGCGCTCGATCCGGATCAGCGCATCGTCGGCCGGGCTGAACTGGACGCCGCCCCCCCAAACAAAGCAGCCGCCTTGCTGGTCGACGACCCGCCGCATGTTCGCAAGATCGAGGTCCACATCGGTTATGACCTCCATCGTGTCGGCAGTGCCGGCGGGAGACGTGATCGCGCGAGAAGATGTTTTCGGGATGGTCAGGCCGAGGAAGGCGCAGATCGCCACCACGATGGGTGTGGTTCGGTTGCCCGGCAAGCCACCGACACAGTGCTTGTCCGCAATGGGCGCGCGATCCCATTTCGTATGGCTGCCTGTTTCGACCATCGCGCGCGTGAGGGCGATGGTTTCGTTGAGGTCCAGCGGCAATGCCGAGCATGCCGTGACGAAGGAGGACAGATGGATGTCCGAATAGCGCCCCGCAACGATGTCGGTGATGATGGCGTTCGTGCCGGCTTCGTCGAGCCGTTGGCCAAACACCTTGCCCCGGACCTTTTTGAGCGATTCAAGGGGCGCGGGATGGCTGATGGAAATCTGACAGCCTTCTGTAAGACCGAGCAGGCGCCAGGCAGCCTCTGACAGGCCGATCTGTTGATCGGAGACGAGGTCTGTGGACGTCTGGTACAGTGTGGCAATAATGGACCGGGATCCATTGGTCAGCTGCACCCGGGAATGGGCGGAAAACCCTTCGGACCGGCACACCGGACTGTCTGCCCGAATGAAGGCCATGGCTTCATGCTGGGTATCAAGGCCGAGACGATGTGCGTTCAGCACGTTCGCCAAGGGGGGCGATCCCGGAGGTTTCGCGGTCATCAGTCGAGATCCTGGGTTTCATTATGCTCCGGTACGATAACTGACCAGCCCAGCTCTTCCTCGATCCGGTGGCGCAGGGCATCGGCGGCGTCGGGTTCGCCGTGGACGATGAAAGTCTGCTTCGGCGGCGTTTCAAACCCGGCCAGCCAGTCCATGATTTCATCCGCGTCGGCATGGGCGGAGAGCATGTGCAGGTTTGCAATTTCTGCGCGGACGTCATGATACTCGCCGTGGATCTTGATCCGATCAATGCCGGCGACCATGGCCGCACCCCGTGTGCCACCCGCCTGAAAGCCTGCGAACAGGATCGTGTTCCGGGCATCGGGTGCAAAGAATTTCAGGTGATGAAGCACGCGGCCCCCTGTCGCCATACCGCTTGCGGCGATGATGATCTTGGGCATCGGGTCATAATCGAGTGCCTTGGAGTCTTCGCCTTCGTGGACATAGGTTGCGACATGGCAGGCCCGCTTCGCCTGATCCTTGCTCAGCCTGTGGCATTCGGGGTGCTTGCAAAAGATTTCGGTCGCATCAATTGCCATCGGACTGTCGAGATATACGGGCAGGTCCGGTATGCGATTCGCTGCCTTAAGCTCATGAATATAATAGAGCAGGGCCTGCGCGCGTCCGACGGCGAATGACGGAATAAGGACTGTTCCGCCGCGCTTGGACGTGCGGTTGATGATGTCCTCCAGGGCATCCTCTGCGTCGCGCTCCCCATGCTGCCGGTTCCCATAGGTCGACTCGACGAGAAGGTAGTCGGCCTGTGATATTGTGGCGGGGGTGAACATGAGCGGATCCATGGGGCGGCCAAGGTCTCCGGAAAACACGATCTTGGCAGCTGGCGTTTCAAGTTCGATGATGGCGGCGCCCAGGATGTGACCAGCCTTGCGGAAGGTTGCGCTTACGCCCTTGGCGACATCAACTTTCTTGTCAAAAGTCGATGTGCGAAAGTGTTCGAGGGATTTCCTGGCATCTCGTTGGGTGTACATCGGCAAAGCAGGCTTGTGCTTTGAATAACCATACCGATTGGCCCGCTCGGCTTCGCGTTCCTGCAGGTAGGCGCTGTCCGGCAACAGGATTTGACAGAGATCGAATGTCGCTTCGGTACTATGTATCGGGCCTTTGAATCCCTGCTTCACCAGCATTGGGAGATGGCCGGAATGATCGATATGCGCGTGCGTCAGGACCACGGCATCAATGGAGGCAGGGTCAACCGGAAGCGGTTTCCAGTTCCGCAAGCGAAGTTGCTTGTAGCCCTGGAACAGGCCGCAATCGACAAGGATACGGGCCTCACCTGTATCAACCAGGTATTTTGACCCGGTGACCGTGCCTACGCCGCCCAGGAATTTGATTTGAAGCGTCATGTATTGGTGCCCTCGGTGACCGCATGGGAATGATGCGCTGAGCTGCAACGAGCCCGTTTGGCATCTGTCAATCATACGTGACCCTGTGAGGCGGGATCACGCAACCCTGCCGGCATAGTCAAAGGAGCCGACCTTGAGGCTGTAGAGCAGGGCGCATAGCCTCTGAAAATAAGGGATTCACCGTTCCGCTACATCAAAACCCCACTCAGAATCATCCAAGCTGGCGTCTGGCCCTGCCTTTTCAAGTAAGGTCGAGAGCCCTGAACAAGGGATCGAAACTGGTTGCCGTCTCGATTGTCCACATGTGTTCAAGTGCAGTCTGGATGTCTTGGGTGTCCAGGTGGATGTTCGCGAAGTCGCGGAACTTGACCTCAAGGTCGCCATCGGAAATTCCAATCCGGGGAGATGTCCGGGTGCCGGCTTCTTTCTCCAGTATCCGACCGTCCTTGAGGGTGATGGTCACGCGATTGGCGAGCGATGGCATCTGAGCTGCGAGGACAGGGTCCTCGTGGACCGTGATCTTGTCGATAACTTCTATGATTTGAGGATCCCCGAAGTCGGCCGCGTCATAGGTCGCACGGGTGATCTGGCCATCGACCAGAGCGCGGGCCACTGTGTAGGGCAGGCTGTGATCCGCGGTTTCCCGCGTCTCGGGCCGCCACTTTGCGGGATCCTTGGCGAGAAACTTGTAGCCAACATCCGTGGTCGCCACCTTGATGGTTTTGATATTGCCAAGGTCGCCGATTTCCTCGCGTAGCCCAATGGCGCACATGACGGCCGTCTGCATCTCTCCATTCGTGGGATAGAGCTTCGTACGTGCATGCTGAATCCGGAAATCCTGGTTCTGCGAATTTCCGAACATGTCGAAGTCCAGCCCAATCGGTCCGCTGACCTGATTGAAGAAGCCCATCTCGCCTTCAAAGATTTCGCTTGGACCCGTCATGCCGTGCCGGGCGAGATAGGCGCAGAAGATGGCGCTGCGCGTGGCATTTGCAGCAGAGGCGCCCTTCCATCCGGAGAGCTCCCCCGAGCGGACTTGCCGCATAGCTATATGCCCGTTCAGCGCCATGCTGAGGGCGTGAACCATTTCGCTGCTTGAAAGGCACAGAAGGCGTCCGACAGCCAATGATGCCGAGATGGTGACATAGTTCACATGGTCCCAGCCGCGTCGGAACAAGCAGGCTGCGTCTTGCAGCTGCATCTGTACCTCGTAGGCAATGACCATCGCCAGGACGAGATCCTGACCACTGAGGCCCTCAGCCTGAGCGACAGCGAGGCACGCGGGAATATTGTCACTCGAATGACCCGGCTCCAGTCCGAAATAACCATCATTGAAGTCGAGGAAGCGCACCATGGTGGCATTGAGAAAAGCTGCCGCTTCCGGTGTAACCTTCTTCCGGCTAAAGAGGATTGTGGATGGCCCATCAGGTAGGGTTTGGGTGTAGGCGCGTATGCTGTTGACCGGAGGAGCATGCAGCGCGCCAAGTGCGCAGCCGATGGAGTCGACCATACGCTGGCGTGCGGTATGGATGACAGGCTCTCCCAGATCCTCGAATTTCAGGGAGAGGGCGTAGTCAACAAGATCTTCGGCGAGGGACAAATCGTACTCCATCTGCGGACGTGAATTATCAGGGGCGCGCATCCCTGCGCACTGTGTGCTCAATCTATTGGTAGAGGCTGGTATTCGGCGGCCCGGGGAGAGCTGACTTAAGCTCGTATCAGTTGCGGAATCCCGGGCTGCGTTCGTCGGCAAGGCGCAGCAGGGCAGGCCAGACGAGCCGCTCGGCCGCAACGCCACCCAGCGACTTGCTCTGTTCATCAACCACGCTCTGAGCTTCCTTTGGAGGATGCCTCACCTTGCCGCAGGACTGCGCGGCCACCTGGATGGCGCAGGAGCGCTCCAGGAAGTACATATAGGTGAAGGCCTCCGCCACGGAGCGACCCGTGGTCAGTGTGCCGTGATTGCGCAGGATCATGATATTGCTCTCGCCGAGATCAGCCACCAGGCGCGGGCGTTCATCATGATTTAGCGCTACTCCCTCATAGTCATGATAAGCAAGCTGGCTATTCAGCAGCATGGCGGATTGATGGATCGGTGCGAGGCCGGTCTCCAGACAGGAGACGGCTGTTCCGGCAACGGTATGGAGGTGGATGACACATTCGACGTCCTCCCGGGCAGCATGCACAGCCGAGTGAATGGTGAACCCTGCCGCATTTACCATATGAGAGGTGGGTTCGATAACATTCCCATCCAGGTCGATCTTCACCAGCGACGAGGCGGTGATCTCGTGGAAGAGGTGGCCATAAGGATTGATCAGAAAGTGATGCTCCGGACCCGGAATGCGCGCCGAGATGTGAGTGAATACCAAATCGTCCCATCCGAACAAGGCCACAAGTCGGTAAGCTGCGGCCAGATCGGTACGAATCTCGGCCTCGGTGCGGGTGGGTGCGTCGGGTGATTGGCTAACGGCCTCCATCAGACTGCGCTCCCTGAAGTGGACGGGCGGACATCAATATCGAGCAGGCGGACGAATGATTGTCCGGAATGCATATCCCGTTCACCTTTCCATGCCTGCGCGTTCGGGCGCACATAGGAAACCTTGACCATGTGCAGGCTATCGACCGGAATGCGCTTGATGCTCGTCGGGTCGGTGCCAAAGAGCCGGGCGAAAAGACCGGGCCCAAGATCTTCGGAATCCTTGTATTCTTTGTACGTGTCGAAATCCTTGTAGAAGAAGTCGACGGTTACCCAGAACGGGCCTGCATTCTTGGTCCGCACATGTCGGCAGATGTCTTTGACCTTAGGCATGTGTACGCTCCATGTTGTCTGCTTTTTTCATGTCCACCCAGCCGGTGCGCACGAGTTCAAGTCCATCCTGTACGTGCACGACATGGTTGAGGACGAATTCGTAGACCTGACCGCGCGGGATATCTGCTGGCGTGAAAGGAAAGGCATAGCTGGGCAGTTCGATATGTCCGGGCATCGGCATGTGAAAGAAGAGAGGATTGCACGACTTGGCCATACGGTTGGCGAGGTCCTGGGTCGGTGCGGTTACAACGAACATGACCCCCACATCCCTTGGCGGAGGCGTGCCGGCCGGTACGGGCTGACCCGACGTGCCATTCCAGCCATAGATGCGTAAGGAGACGTCGAAGTCACTTGTCTCCTCCGCGAAACCGCTGGCAATTCGCTGGGTTAGCAGGTCTTGCATCTGGTCATGAAAGGCATCCAGATTGGCCAGTACGTGGGGGTCTTCGATGCCGACGATCATGATCGTCTGGTACGGACCGCTACGGGCACCTTCGAGCTTCATCGTATAGGGCTGGGGGTTCCAGACAGAACCAGTGACCCGCGTGATCCTGTCATCCGCCTGAACATAGATTGCATCTGTGACATCCAGAATGCCGCCTGGTTCGGTAAGCCTCAGGGGATCGGTGGATTCATACAGCATGTGGGCCGACACGGTTTCCGGTGAAGTCTGGTTTTCGAGATCGAGCGGTTCGATATCGAATGCTTCCTTGCCAACGCGCATGAGGACGCCGCCTTTGCGGATGTGGACGGTACATTGCCCGCCGCATTCAGCAATCTTTGCTGCATGCCAGGACTGTCCGGCACCAGCGCCGTTCATGAGAGCAACGGCAGACAGAACGGCCGTGTCCGTCGTGCGTCCTCCGAGGACGACATCGGCTCCCGCCTTAACAGCTTCAATGTACGGTTCCGGGCCCATCAGCGCGACGATATGGTCGCAGGAGTCGATGACGTCATCTTCGAGCTCACCCTTTGGAGCAAGAGGTGTGATTTTTCCGTCCTTGTTTTTCTGCTTGAGCGTGTCCTTGTCCTGCTCGCTGTAAAGGCAGGCAATCTTCGGCTGGATGTTCAGCTCCTCGGCCACTTCGATCGCGATATCCCGGGTCCAGTTGACGCCTTGGTCGGTGCCGCTGGTCGCACAGGTCCCGACGAGGACAGGGATACCGGCGGAATACGCCTCGGCCATGATGACCATAAGGTCGCTCTTGACGGATTCGCGGTTCATCTTGGAGACACCGCGCGCCAGATAGGATGGTCCACTGTCGGTCGAGCCGGAGTCGACCGCAATCGCCGCCGCGCCCTGTTCGATGCCCCGGCGTACGTGTTCAGGCGATATGCCGGCGCCCAACATGCCTGTCGGCACGATGATGACGACTTCGTCGTCCAGTCTTTGATAGGTCATTTCCATTTTAGCTCCAGCGCGTCCTCAAATTGCTAGTTCCTCCGGGAAAAAGAGCGGGGCCGGGTCGGTATCGCGCCACGTCGTGCCAGATACGTCCGGCCCCGTCTTAGTTGTGAAGGGGCGCAATTCGGCAGGCACCCCTGGGAGGAAGGTTTAAAATTCCAATGTTGCAGTCAGTCCGATCTGTCTCGGTGCGCCGTATTGAACAAACAGTCCGCCTGCTACTTCGGCCTGATGTGCGCGATAGACTTCATCGGTGAGATTTCTGCCCCACAGTTTCAGTTTGACGTTTTCCGTGGGTTCGTAGGTGATGTGGGCATCCAGAAGGGTGCGGGGTTCACGAGACTCAATTTCATTATTGGAATTGTCGTCGTAAATTTTACTTTGGTAGTTCACCTCCACACCCATCGAGAGGGCGCCCCAATCATAGACGTCGGTCCGGTATATGCCGGAAAGAGAGGCGGCATTCTTGGGTGTCCGGCTCAGCATGTTACCTGAAAGGTCTGACAAAACGCGGGTGCCGTCGGCAAGAATCTCATCCGTTTCAACGAAGTGTTCGAATGTGGCGTCGAGATATGTGTAGAGCAGCCCGAACCGGAGATTGTCGGTGGCGAGCCATTGGAACTCGGTCTCGATACCCTCGATGGTGGCATCCCCGGTGTCGGTGACAATGGTGGTCAAGCCGACATCCAGAGATGCGTCCTCCACGGCCTGAATTGTCTGAAGATCCGAATATTCCGTATGGAACAGAGAGACATTGGCGCGTCCCCGCCCGCCCCAGAAGTCCGTCTTGGCGCCAACTTCGTAGTTGATCACCGTCTCGGGGTCAGTGGCCAGGCGGGCTGTATCCTCACCCGGCTGCTCCTCGAACGCACCGGACTTGAAGCCGGTTGAAACCGTTCCGAACAGGAAGACATTCGGCGTGAACTGGTAGTCCGTTCCAGCGCGCCAGGTCCATTGCTGTTCGTCGGCGATGCCCGGATCGCCAAAGGTCGTAAAATCGACTGTTGGAGTGTCGCGATCTCCTACCTGATGACGGATCGAGTATTCCTTTTGCTCGTCCGTCAGGCGGATGCCGCCAAAGACACCCCATTGATCAGACACCTGATACCGGCCATCCACGAAGAGCCCGATGCTGTCGGTCACGTTGCGCGCGATGTATCGGTTCGTGCTCGATTCTTGCGTGGCAATTATGGATTCCCGTTCGCGATCGATCGTGTCCTGCAGGGCGAATCCGCCCACCACGAAATTGAACGGTCCGTCAAAAGTTGTCGCGAGTCTGGCTTCGGCAGAGACCGACTCTGCGCCCTCCACCATTACGACATTGATACCAGGCAGGGGGAAGCCGGCGGCGGCATTCCCTGCGGGCGTGGTGCCGTCAAAATCTTCCTGGGTGGAATTCTCCAGACTGCGATAGGACACGTAGGCCGTTACTTCGGCCCAATTGAGTGCCGTCGAAGTGTATTCCAGCTTTGTGCCCCAGGTTTCACGGCTCAGGAAACCGGGGGAATCCGGGGTGGCTGTGTCCGGGTCATCCAGGTCTTCATAGTCATTTGGACCCAGATTGAACCGCGCAGGGCCAGCCGCCTCGTCTTTCGTGCCATCAATCGAAAACAGGAGAGAGGATTGGTCGGACAAATCATAAAGCGCGTGGAACCTGCCAGAGATGCGCTCGTCATCGTCCAGAGGGCCGCCATCGTTAAGATTGGTGCGGAACCCATCATTCTTGATCGAGCTTAGAGACAGGCGTGTACTGAGCGCGTCGCTGAGAGGCGTATTCAGGACCAGCCGAGCATCCTTCTGGCCATAATCGGCGATGGTCATCTGAGCCTTCGCCTGAAATTCATCAACAGGTTTTTGCGTGATGTAGTGGACTGCGCCCCCCACCACGTTCTTGCCCCAGAGCGTTCCCTGTGGCCCTTTGAGGACTTCCACGCGTTCAACATCGAATATGTCCACGGACAACATGGGGCCACGGCCAAGATAAACCCCATCCACAAATGCAACGGATGATGGGTCTGCGCCACCGGACTGGTTGCCGCTACCGATGCCGCGGATAAAGGGGCGTGGGGCGGTCTTCGGAAAGGCGTCCATCGAGATGCCAGGGGTCGCCGCAATCAGTGACTGGACATTGTCGATCCCCTTCAGTTCGATCTCCGCGCCCGAGAACGCCGTTACGGTCACGGGGACCGATTGCAGTGTTTCTTCTCGTCTTTGGGCGGTGACTGTCACGGTGCCGATGACCAGTTTGTTTTCTTCCGCAGTTTCCTGCGCGTGAGCGATTGGCAGCAGGCTCGACAGTACGGCAAGCGTACCGGCGCCCGCCGCGAGACGGATCGTAAGAGATTTCATATTGTACTCCTCCCAAGTACGGAATTTTTATACTCGGCAAGTCATCTGCCGGTATCTGATCCTAGGGAGGGTCCCGGTAAAATCCGGTGGCAAGAATTTTACAATTTGCCGAAAAAATCCCGTGAGCGCCCAAAGCAGTGTTGGGAGTTGCCAAGACACCAAAGTTGGATACAGGCTGTATTTCGGAGGATGAAATGCGCATTGCCGGTCACTTGAACTGGATCGACGAGCTGCCGGCTGCCGCGCAAGCGGCGATCAAGGAAAGATTCGTCTATCGGGACCTGGAACCAGGCGAGCTTGTGGGCGAGTCGGGTCAGCCATCCGAGGGAATGTACCAGGTTCAATCCGGCCATATCAAAATGCTGGCATACAATCCCGATGGCGAGCATTCCCTGATCATCATCTATATTCGTGGCAATTGTTTTGGGGAATCGACCCTGATTGCGCGCCGGCCGCATCACCATACGACTATTGCTGCGAGCCCCACACGCGTCGGCTTCCTGAAGCAGGCGGACTTTGACGAACTCTATAGTCAGTACACCTCGATTCCTGAGGCGCTATGCCGAAAGTTCGCCCGGGGGTTGAGCTCGATGATTGCCTACCGGGAGACCCAGAACCAGACTACGGTGGCCCAGAGGGTTGCCCTGGTCCTGCACAATCTGGCTGAAATCAGCGAAGCGCCTCAGCTCGGGCGCTACCGGGAAATTGATGTGCCGATTACCATATCGGAAGTATCGAGCTTTCTCGGTCTGACCCGTCAGACCGTGCAGAAAGAGATCACGGCTCTGAAGCGCCGGGAAGTTATTTCAAAGACGCAAGGGACGTGGGCGGTGCGGGATATGTTGCAGTTGAGCAATCTGGCCCAATCGCAAGAGTTCCAGTCGGACTATATCGAGTGAAATCTCATCTTTTGTAAGAATTTTGACAATGGGCGCCCCGTCAACTCGCCTAAGCTAGGTTCCATAAGAAAAAGAAATGCGGCCCAGCCGCTGGGGAAGGAACAAGGTTTCGCTCGTGATATCATTATTAGTTCAGCGTCGTGCGCTGTGCGCCGTCGAGTATGCGCCAAAGTCGGCGGCTCGCTATTTCCAGACCCATCCCTGCGCGACGCCTATCGCTCGCCGGCGGCCTGTGGTGTGTCGGAGGGGTCGGAATGTCTGAAGTCCGTCGCCTGTCTATGCCGACGATGCTGTCGTTCGGTTTTGGAAATATCGCTGAAGGGATCAAGAGTACGGCCTATGGGGCGTTCCTTTTGTTCTTCTATCAGCAGGTTCTCGGGCTTTCCGGTTCGCTTGCAGGTCTTGCCCTGGCCATATCCGTGCTTTCGGATGCGATCTCAGACCCACTCGTCGGCCAGTTTTCAGACCGCTTTCAGACCAGATGGGGCCGACGCCACCCCTTGATTGCTGCGTCGGCAATCCCCTTGGCGATTTCGTTCTTTCTTCTGTTCAATCCGCCGACCGACTTGTCACAGATACAGCTTTTCAGCTGGCTCGTCTGCTTTGCCGTTTTCGCCCGGATCAGCATTACATTCTATGATATTCCTCATCTCGCGCTCGGGGCAGAAATGGCTCATGATTATGAGCAGCGTACGACCCTGTTCACCATCAGTACGCTCTTCCGGATCGCCTCTGGCGCTTTGATCACCTTCACCGCCTATGAGCTGTTCTTCCCGACCACGGAGCAATTCAACCCGGGCATCCTGAATCCGGAAGGATACTTCTATCTCGGTATGTTCTGCGGGCTCGGGATGTTTGTCGCAATGGTTGTCTGTGTGGTCGGAACGTGGAGCGAGATTCCCTTTCTGCGAAAAAGCTCTGCGCCCGGCGCGAGTGGCTTGTTCGGCTTTTTCAAGGAATTCGCCAGCCTGTTCCGTAGCCCATCTTTCCGCGCGATTGTCCTCGGCCTCTTCTTCTACCTGCTGTATGTGAATATCGAGCGTAGCCTGAACGCCTATATCGCGGTTCACTTCTGGGGCCTGCCGACCGAATTGATCAGCAAGATGTCTCTCGCCAGCCTCGCCGGAGCAATTCTGGCGTTTCCCATGATGCGTTGGCTTACAAGGGTCTTCGACAAGAAGTATTTGCTCATCTGCGTCACGGGAATTCCGTTTATCAATTTTAACATGTTCATTTGTGGACGCCTCTTTTTCCCGGGTATCTTCCCGGACAATGATTCGCCCCTGATTCCGTATTTTGTCGCCTTCAACTATTTCGTTGTTGGCGTGGTCGGCCTCATCATCATTTCGACGCTGAATTCCATGTTCGCCGATATCGCGGATGAATATGAGGAAATTACCGATCGTCGTCGCGAAGGCTCCCTTTTCGCGGCCCGATCTTTCTCCGGAAAGGCTGCGGGCGCCATTGGTATCATGATCGGCGGTGTCGCGCTTGATCTGATCCATTTCCCGGAAAAGGCGGAATACGGGTCCGTGCCGACTGAAACAATCTGGCAGCTTGGCCTCGTCTATGCGCCGCTCGCATCGCTGATGATCTTGATCACGCTCTATTTCTTCTCTCAGTATCGGATCACGCGCGACCTTCATGAAAAGATCGTCGACACCATCAGGACCAGACGCCGGGCGGCGCAGGCTTCAGAATAGACGATGGCAGTATGTGTCGAATCCGCTCCCAGGACGCTCTATGACAAGCTGGTGGATGCGCACACGGTGCGGTCGCTGGACGATGAAGCCCGAGAGGTGTTGCTCTATGTCGATCGGACGGTGCTGAACGAATATACCAGTCCGCAGGCTTTCACGGGCCTCCGCGAAGCCGGGCGTCCGGTTGCTCGCCCTGAAGCGGCTCTTGCCGTGGTCGACCACGTAAACTCGACGGAGCCCGGACGTGCGGAAGACCGCAATGCTGCGAGCCGTGACATTCAGATGTCCTACTTCGCTCGCAATTGTGCGGAGTTCGGCATTGAGCTGTTTGATCTGTTCCACCGCCAGCAGGGCATCGAGCATGTGGTCATGCCGGAATTGGGCCTTGTCCTGCCGGGCATGGTGATTGCTGCAGGGGACAGTCACACAACCACTTACGGTGCTTTTGGTGCGCTCGGCTTTGGTATCGGCACCTCGGATATTGAGCACATGCTGGCGACCCAGACATTGGTCTACCGGCGGCTGAGGAACATGAAGATCGAGGTGACAGGGGGGCTGCCGCTGGGGGTGACAGCCAAGGACCTCATCATGGCGGTGATCAGTAAGATCGGTGCGTCCGGCGCCAACGGGTTTGCCATCGAGTTCGCCGGTTCCACCATAGAGGCGATGTCGATGGAAGGCCGCATGACCGTCTGCAACATGGCTGTTGAATGCGGCGCACGCGGCGCTGTGATTGCACCGGATGAAACTGTCTTTGCTTATCTTTCGGACAAGCCCCGTGCGCCGAAGGGGGGCGGGCTGTCTGCGGCGCTAAAACACTGGATGAGCTTGAAGTCGGATCCTGGCGCCAGCTTTGACAAGACCGTCCAGTTGGAAGCCCGCGAGATTGCTCCGATGGTCACCTGGGGCACAAGCCCGGATCAGGCCGGCCCCATCACGGATACAATTCCGGACCCAGAGAGAGAGGTCGACCCTGTGCGTCAGCGCGACTATCGCAAGGCGATAGACTATATGGGCCTCGCACCCGGTCTTCCTCTGGCCGATATCCGGATCGACCGTGCATTTATCGGGTCTTGCACGAATGCCCGTATTGAGGATCTGCGCGCCGCTGCCACCATTCTGAAGGGGCGCACGGTTGCGACCCACGTGAAAGCCCTGGTGGTGCCGGGGTCCAGCGAAGTGCGTCGGCAGGCCGAACGGGAAGGCATTGCCCGTATCTTTACAGAAGCTGGGTTCGAATGGCGTCAGTCGGGTTGCTCGATGTGCCTTGCGATGAATGATGACGTGGCCGCTGCAGGGGAGCGGTGTGCCTCCAGCACGAACAGGAACTTCGAGGGTCGGCAGGGCGCTGGCGCGCGCACGCATCTCATGAGCCCGGCCATGGTCGCCGCAGCCGCTGTGACAGGCCATCTTTGCGATGTCCGGACGCTGGGAGGCGGAGATGCCGACTGAGCCCTTCATCTGCCGCACCGCACATATCGCCGCGCTGCCGGCGGCCAATATCGACACTGATGTCATCATGCCGAAAGTCTTCCTGAAAGGCGTAGACAGGAAAGGATTGGAGGCAGGCGTCTTCCATGATCTCCGATTTGACGAACAGGGAAGCCCGCTTCCTGACTTCGTGCTGAACCGCACTCCCTGGGACAAGTCGGAATTCCTTGTGGCGGGGCCGAATTTCGGATGCGGATCTTCGCGCGAACATGCGGTCTGGGGACTGCTCCAACTGGGTATCCGCGCCATCTTCACCGAATCCTTTGCTGGAATATTCTTCGACAATTGCGCCCGTAACGGGCTGTTGGCGGTAGAACTGAACGCTGACAAAATCGCGTTTCTCACCTCTCTTGCCGAAGCCGGCGAGAGGGTCAGCGTTGATCTGGAGAGCCAGAATATCTCCGCGCCCCAAGGCGAGATCACCTTTCATATCGATGAACGCCGCCGGCGCATGCTGATGAATGGACTCGATGCGATCGGGATGACGTTGGAGTGGCGGGAAGACATTGCCGCGTTTCAGGATGCCTATCTGACTACCTATCCGTGGCTCGCCCCCCAATGACTGGAAAGACAATATGAACTCTCCAATCCGTAAAGTTGTTGTGACACAGAAATTCTTCGACGAGGAAGCGATTGCTCTCCTGGAGTCCAAAGGATGCGAGGTCGACATCGCCACATTGCCCGAAGGCAAGGGGGAGGCGGATCTGGATGTGGATGATATTTGCCAGCTGCTTGCCGGGGCAGGCGGCTGGATCGTCGGGCACGCCCGCGTCACCCGCGAGGTTCTGGAGGCATTGCCGGATCTTGCGATCATATCCCGGCGCGGCGTGGGATATGAAAAGGTCGATACGGTGGCGGCTGAGGCGCTCGGCAAGGTCGTCACAATCGCTGCAGGGGGAAACAATGACTCCGTGGCCGACCAGGTGATTGGCATGATGATCAGTCTGGGACGCCGCTATCGGGAGGCGCAGATAGCGATGAATGCCGGAAAATGGAATATTCTGGTAGGCACTGAACTTTTTCGGAAAACGGTTGGCATCATCGGCTTTGGCCGCATCGGCCGCAGTCTTGCCCAGAGGTTGCAGGGCTTTGACGCAGAAATCCTGGTCTGCACCCCCCGCCTGGCCAGCGCGGATATCGATTCGTTTGGGTTGAAACAGGTGGATTTTGAAACGCTGCTGGAGCGTTCGGATTATATTTCGGTTCATGCGCCGCTCACGCCGGAGACCCGGCACATGATTGATGCCGATGCGCTTGCCAGGATGAAACCCAGCGCGGCGATTATCAACACGGCGCGGGGCGGGCTTGTGGATGATCGCGCTCTGCTCGCGGCCCTGCAAGCTGGCCGGATCCTTGGCGCCGGGCTCGACGTGTTCGAAAGCGAGGCCGACCCGACAATGATGCCGGTTACAGAGGCATTGATTGACCTGCCTAACGTGATCGCCGCGCCCCATTCAGGCGCGTCGACTCATGAGGCACTCCAAAGGACCAATATGATCGCCGCCCAATGCGTCGTGGATGTACTCGACGGCAAGGTGCCCTCTATGGGTCAATGCGTGGCGGATGGGCGGAAATGAGAAACTCTGGCTGAGGTGCCGCGCGGGCAGCGCGCGATTTGATCGCAGTCTGAGACGTACTCTTCCGCGGAAACGGAGACGGGTTCAAATTTGTCAGATGGCCTAGCTGGCCACCCGCAGATCCGAAAATAGGTCTGACAACACCCGTGTCTCAACCCTGCCCGATAATCGGGCCTAACGAAGATGTGAGGACTTTAACCGTCGATTATAACTGGATACTAAGGCCCGCTAGGGTAAACGACCCCTATGAGATGTGTCTATTATCCGGCTTCCATATGTATTGCTGCCATTGTTCTGGCGGGCTGCGCGACTGCGCCTCCTGGTCCGACGATGCCAGATGTGCCGGTTGAGGGAGCATATCTGTCAGAGACAGCGGGCCTAAGCCTCAAGGTCGACTGGTGGAAACAATTTGACGATCCGACGCTGGACGCCCTGATCGAGCAGTCATTGTCCGCAAACAAGTCACTCGAACAGGCTGCAGCCAACATACGGGTTGCTGAAGCACTCGCCTCGGGCGCTCGACTTGACCGGAGCTATTCTGCCTTCACCTCGCTCGGCGGAGATATTGGGCGAACTGCGCGGCCGGGCCAGGATGTGAATGTCTCGGTTCAGGGCGAGCTTGGCGCGAGTTGGGAATTCGACGCCTTCGGTCGAATTGAAGCCCAAATTGCTGCGGCGGAATTTGATATCGAAGCGGCTCGCCAGGCGCGCCGGGATATCGCGGTGATCGTTGTGAGCGAAACAGCGCGAAATTATGTGCAATTGCGCGGGGCGCAAAGGCGTCTTGCGGTCGCCCGGAAGAATGCCGAGACCCAGTCCGAGGGATTGGATCTGTTGCAGACGCTCTTCGAGAATGGTCGGGCAACCCGGCTGGATATGGAGCGGGCAGAGGCGCAGTATCGCACAACCCTGGCCTCGCTTCCTCGTTATGAGGCTGCAATCCAGTCCTCCAGAAGCGCGCTTGCCGCATTGACCGCACAGCCGGCGAATGCGCCCTCCGGCCTCGTGAGTGAGTTGGTTGCTGGCGCCGCCGACATCCCGGAACATCGCGGTGCGATCATGACGGGATCGGTTGAAGACCTCGTCCGTCGCCGTCCGGATATCCGCGGCGCTGAAGCGGCGATAGCGCGCCAATTGGCACTCGGTGAAGCTGCGCGTGCGGATTTGTTCCCGACGATAACCGTAAACGCGAACGTGCTGGCGCTCTTTGATGATACCAATGACATCGGCGACCTCACGAGCTTCGGATTTGGAATTGGTCCATCCATAAGGTGGGCCGGGCCCGACCTCAGGCGGGTGCGGGCGAATATTGAGGCTTCCGATGCTCGCAGCGAGGCGGTGATTGCGCAATATGAACAGACAGTGTTGAATGCGCTCAGCGAAGTCGAAGCCGCTCTCTCGGAATACACGAATGAGTTGAAGCGACGCGACGATCTGCAAAGAGCGGCGGCATCAGCGCAGCGCGCGATTGAGCTTGCACGCTTGCGGTTCGAAGAAGGTCTAGACGATTATCTGGATGTGCTCGAGGCTCAGAGAACTTTGTTGACGGCGGAAGATCAATTGGCCGAAAGCCGACTTCAATCATCCAATCGGGCCATTGCAGCGTATCGAGCCCTGGGTGGAATAGAAATGCCGGACGAATATGGGATGACCCCCGCAGTCGCGTTGGAATAGATATGTTATTGAGAAACTTGCCTTTCGTATTGGTTGCTTTGGTTCTTTCCGTGCTGCCCGCCCATGGTCAGGGCGGCGGTCCGGCGAGTGTATTTGTCGAACCGGTGCAGGAGCGCAGCTTCGCGATGAGAATTGAAGCGTTGGGTACGCTCGAACCCAATGAGCAAGTCGACCTGACCCTGAATGCGGCCGACCGCGTGCGGGCGATTTATTTCGACGACGGGGACCGTGTGAAGCAGGGGAAGACCTTGCTCTCCCTCGCGCAGCGCGAACAGGCGGCTCTTGTTGAGGCAGCTGAAGCGACGCTCGATGAAGCGCGGCGTCAGCAGGAACGGCTCGCGCGCCTTGCCGACCAGCAGGCCGTTTCCCAGTCCGAACTGGACCAGGCCAATCGTAATCTGGACAGCGCTGCTGCGCAGTTACGCGCGGTACAGTCGCGTCAGCGGGATCGTGTGCTGGTCGCTCCCTTCGATGGGGTGCTCGGCTTTCGCATGGTCAGTGTGGGGTCATATGTCCAGCCTGGCGATGTCGTGGCGCGCCTGATTGATGATAGTGAGATGAATCTGGATTTTTTGGTGCCATCGACCTACCTGCGAACCTTGGCAAAAGGGACGGCGATTGAGGCCAGGACAGACGACCTGCCCGGCGAAATCTTCAATGGCACTGTTGCCTCCATTGATAATGCAATCGATCCGGTAACACGCTCGGTTCGTGTGCGTGCAACCTTGCCCAATCCGGACCGTGTTCTGATATCGGGAATGTTTGTGCAGGTCACCTTGGTGGCAGATCCGCGACAAGCCTTGTCGGTTCCGGAAGAGGCCATACAGCCGGTTGGGCCTCGCACCTTTGTGTTCGTGGTTGAAGAGGAGGGAGGCCAACTGGTCGCTCGCCGAAAGGAAGTGACGCTCGGGCTTCGCCAAGAGGGTCATGTCGAGGTGCTGTCTGGTTTAGTAGCGGGCGAGAGTGTCATCACCGAGGGCATCATTCGTGTTCGGGAAGGCGCCGCCGTGGAAATCCGTGACCAGTCAATGCTGCTTCCCAAGGCGGTGAGTGGCAAGAATGGTAGCGGCGGCACGGCCGGATCTGCTGCTTCTTCGGGCCGCTAGCTATGTTGCTGTCGGATACATCGATCAAGCGCCCCGTATTTGCGTCGGTGCTGGCGCTTATTCTCGTGATCTTCGGCATGGTCTCTTTTGACCGCCTGCCCTTGAGAGAATATCCGGATATCGATGCGCCGATTGTCTCCATCAATACGAGTTATCCGGGGGCATCTGCGAGTGTCGTAGAGACACGTATTACCCAAATTATCGAAGATCGCATCGCCGGTGTTGAAGGCATTCGCTACATCGATTCCAATTCGAGCGATGGCCGCTCGCGCATAAGCGTGGAGTTCGGAATCGACCAGGATATTGATGTGGCCGCGAATGATATCCGCGACCGGATCTCGGGTGTGCTGGATAACCTTCCGGAAGATACTGACCCGCCAGAAGTCGAAAAAGCCGACTCCAATGATGATGTCATTATCTGGCTGAACCTCGCTAGTGAGGCGATGACGACGCCTGAACTGTCCGATTACGCTCAACGATATCTGGTGGATCGGTTCTCTGCCCTGGACGGTGTTGCGCGTGTGCGGGTGGGCGGTTCACGAGACTATGCGCTCCGTGTCTGGATTGACCGCAGAGCGCTTGCGGCACGTAACCTCACAGTGGCCGAGATCGAGCGGGCATTGCGCAGCGAGAACATCGAAGCGCCGGCGGGCAGCCTTGAATCCGAAAAACGTACGTTCACCGTTCGCATTGATCGCACCTTCAAGACACCAGAGGAATTTTCCGCGCTGGTGATCGCCGAGGGAGATGACGGGTATTTGGTGCGGTTGGGAGACGTGGCGCGGGTTGAGCGCGGCACGGTGGAAGACCGCAACATGTTCCGGGGCAATGGTGTTCCGATGGTTGGGCTTGGTATCATCAAGCAGTCGACGGCCAATACGGTCGAAGTTGCAGCCGGAGCACGCGAACTTGCCGACCGGCTGAACGAGACGCTTCCGGAAGGCATGGTGATTGCGCGGAGTTTCGACAGTTCAGTCTTCATCGATGCCTCCATTCGCGAAGTCTACATGACGCTGGCCATTGCGGTGGCACTGGTGACCTTGGTGATATTCATGTTCCTGGGCAGTGTTCGGGCGACCATTATCCCGGCGGTGACGGTGCCTATCTCGATTGTCGCGACCTTCATCGTTCTCTACGCATTGGGATTGTCCGTCAATTTGCTGACATTGCTCGCGCTGGTTCTCGCAATCGGACTTGTCGTGGATGATGCGATTGTCGTGCTGGAGAACATTGTTCGCCGCATCGAGGAAGAAGGTGAGACGCCGCTCGTTGCCGCATTCCGCGGCACACGGCAGGTTGGCTTTGCGGTCGTGGCCACGACCCTCGTGCTGATCGCGGTATTTGTCCCGATCACGTTCATGCAAGGGGATGTCGGGCGCTTGTTCACGGAATTTGCCCTGACCATGGCCGCTGCCGTTGCATTCTCCAGTATCCTGGCATTGACGCTCGCACCCATGCTGGCCTCCAAACTCCTGAAGCGGGAGAAGAGTACCGGACTGTTCGCGGCCATGCCCAATGCCATCGACCGGGGATTCGGTCGTCTCCGCACCGGATATGGCTGGATGCTGGATCGTCTCATCAGGAGGCCAATTGTGGTGGGCCTCATTCTGCTCGGCCTGTTCGCAGGGGCTTACGGCCTGTCGCAGACCATTGAGCAGGAATATGTCCCGGTCGAAGATCGTGGGGCGTTTTTCGTAAGCATTCGTGGACCTGAAGGGGCGTCCTATGAATACATGGAACGCTATATGGATGAAATCGAGCGCCGATTGATTCCGTATACAGAGAGTGGTGAGGTGAGCCGTCTCTTGTTGCGGGCGCCCGGTTTTGGCAGTTCCTCCTTCAATCAGGGGTTCGTTGTTGTCGTGCTGGATGACTGGGGCAGGCGTCGACCGGCGAACGACATCATAGCTGAGGTAAATGGCAAGCTGTCCGACCTGCCGGGCATTCGGGCATTCGCCATCATGCGGCAAGGGCTTGGCGGAGGCACTGGCAAGCCGGTGCAATTTGTCCTGGGCGGGCCTTCCTATGAAGTGCTGACGGAATGGCGGGACCAGTTCATCACGGCGCTCGAAGAGGACAATCCAGGCCTTGTCGACATCGACTGGGACTACAAGGAGACCCAGCCGCAATACCGGATTCAGGTGGACTATGATCGCGCTGCTGATCTGGGTGTGACGGTGACCGATATCGGCGTGACACTTCAGACCATGCTCGGCTCGCGGCGCGTGACCACGTATATTGATGATGGCGAAGAATATGATGTCATCCTCGAAGGCCTGAGATCGGAGCAAAACACACCGAATGATATCCAGAATATCTATGTGCGCTCGGCTCGATCAGGCGAGCTGATCCCATTGTCCAATCTGGTGACAATTCGTCCGATAGCGGATAGCCCGACCTTGAACCGGTACAACCGGGTGCGGGCAATCACCATTGAGGCGGGGCTTGCGGAGGGCGCCTCGCTCGGCACCGTGCTCGACGCCATGCAGGCCAAGGCCCGCGAAGTGTTGCCGCAAGAGGCCACATTGGACTTCAAGGGGCAATCCCTCGATTTCAAGACGTCTGGCCAGTCCCTCATATTCGTATTCATCACGGGTCTGCTGATCGTCTTCCTCGTGCTTGCAGCGCAATTCGAGAGCTACCGTCACCCAATCATCATCATGTTGTGTGTGCCCGCCACACTGGCCGGAGGGATGCTTGGTATCTGGCTGACGGGAAACTCCCTGAATATCTACACGCAGATTGGTCTGATCATGTTGATTGGCTTGGCGGCCAAGAATGGCATCCTGATCGTGGAATTCGCGAACCAGCTGCGCGACGAAGGCCGACCCTTTTACGAGGCCATCAAGGAGGCATCGCTCGCGCGCTTCAGGCCAATCGTGATGACGAGTTTGACCACAGCAGCCGGGGCGCTTCCGCTGATCCTGTCGAGCGGGGCTGGCGCAGAAACGCGATCTGCGATTGGCATCCTGATCCTGTTCGGAGTCATAGCAGCGGCTCTGGTGACGGTGTTGTTCGTGCCGACGGCTTACGCGCTGATCGCTCGGGGGTCTGGCTCTCCGGGGGATGTCGCCCGCAAACTGGAGTCGGAAAGCCAGGCGACGAATAATGCGCCCATCCCTGCCGAATAGACATCATTGTTAGTCGGGCGCTGAGATTGTGGAGCATTCACCCACAATAGCCAGATCATGGCATCGTTTCTCTTGAAGGCATAGCTCTCAGCCATTCGATGGCGGTAGCCCGGTGAGAAAGGGACGAGTTCACCTTCGTTCCGAAGGCTCTTGGGTGCGTTTAATAATAACTCTATTCAAATAGATTAATCAAATATACTCTCACCATATGCCTGGGCAGAGACTCGGGGTGAAAATGGACTACTGGGAGGAAACATAACAATGAAACAGATAGCTATATTGGCTGCTGCCAGCACCATCGCCATTGTGGCGAGTGGTCAGGCCAGTGCCCAGGAGCAGAATGAGCCAGACCAGGTCAAGAAGCTCGACCAGGTGACAGTTACAGCCGTCAAGCGCGAACAGGACCTGAATGATGTCCCGGTCTCGGTGACGGCCTATACTGCGGATATCCGCCAGGAACTCGCGCTTGAAACTCTGTCGGATTTTGCCCGGTTCACGCCTAGCCTGGCGTTCTCTGCAGGCGACGACCGCGTCTTCATTCGAGGCGTAGGACGCCAGACAAACACCAATGGTTCGGATCCTGGCATTGCGACCTATTCGGACGGGATTTATGATTCTTCGACATCCGCCGTGTCGAGAAGTGATTTCTTTGTCGAGCGCGTGGAGGTGCTGCGCGGCCCTCAGGGGACACTATACGGTCGCAACTCGATCGGGGGCGCTATCAATGTCATTTCGAAGAGGCCGACGGATGAGTTCTCTGCGGATGCGAGATTTACGGTCGGCAACTTCGATACAAAGGCGGTTGAGGCCAGCATATCCGGCGCTTTGAGCCAGCGCGTACGGGCAAAGCTGGGCGGATCCTACCGTAATCAGGATGAAGGCTATTTCGACAATGTTGCCGGTGGACCGAGCGAGGCAGGAGCAAATGAAAGCTCGTATCTGGAGTTGCAACTTGATGCGGATGTAACCGATACGCTCTCAGTCTGGTTCAAAGCTGATACAACCGACGCGACGTTTCGCAACCGTACAACCAACCTTGCGAGCCCTTATGACATGTTCCCGTTCCCGTCAGGATACCTCACGCCGGGGGCTGCTTTCGGCTACCTGACGCCGGGATATACGCAGGAAGGGGCCGCCACCAGCAATCCCGGCGCTTCTGATATTCGCAAGTTCAGCGTGGATACACCCACGCGTTCCGAGATGAGTGACGCTTACGGTCTGGCGACCATTGCGACCTGGAGTCTCCCGACGATCGACATTAAATACATGGGCGGATATCGGACCTATAATTACGACTCGATGCGTGACGATGATGGCACCAGCGTGACTTCATACACTTATCCCCTCGACCCAGCGAACATAGCAGCCGGCGAGGTCCTTACCGGTGGGCCGAACTGTCAGTGGCTGATTGAGAATATTGGTCCGGTTTGTAGTGCGGCAACCATCTATCCTTCGCGCACTTTCGGTTACATTGAAGACCGGTCTTTCTGGAGCCACGAAGTGACGGCTCAATCAACAGGCGAAGGAGATGTCTGGTGGATTGTCGGCGCTTATGCGTATGAAGAGGACTTTCATCAGGAGTCGCATTTTGGAAACAATGCCCAGCCGCAGATTCTGGCACCGCTGGCTGCAGCTGCAAATCCGGACGGCGATTATGTTACGGCCCTTTCCGAGCTGAAAACGGAATCCTACGCGCTTTTTGGCCAGGTGGATTATGACGTCACTGACACTGTCACACTGACGGGAGGGCTGCGTTATTCCATGGATGACAAGTCGGGCTCTGAGATGCTGCGGGTCATTGGCTATGGCGTGGTCCCCGGTTTCTCATTGGGAGGTTCCGGATCATTTACGCCTGCACTTGATCTGACGGCAGCAAGCGTTTCGTACGCGTCGGCGCAAGGGGTTGCCAGCGATGTGACAATTGACCCTGTAACGGGATTGGCGAGACGTCAGCTCGACAATTCGTGGAATTCACTGTCCGGCGTTGCCGGCGTTCAGTGGCGGCCAACGGACGATACGAATTACTTCTTCCGTTACAGTCGCGGCTACAAATCGGGTGGATTCAATGCTGGTGGGATTAGCCAATATCCACAGACCGATGAGGAACTGCTGGATGCCTATGAGGTCGGTGTGAAGAAGGGCTTCGGCGATACGCTTCAGCTGAACGCAACGGCCTATTTCTATTCCTATGATGGGCTGCAGGTGCCACTCGACGTTCAGGAAAATGGAATCAGGCTTACGCGCTTCTTCAATATCGAGGAATCGCGCGCTCAGGGTCTTGAGCTTGAGGCGCAATGGACGCCGGCAGATGACCTGCGTTTCCTGTTCAGCTACGCTTATAATGACTCTGAAGTCCGTGATGCGTGTTGTTTTGTCGATGTGGCGGATCCACTCGCCCTGCAGCCAGGTGCCAAGCCAGTCGGTGCAGCCGATTTGAGCGGGAACCAGCCTCAAAGCCTTGAAGGACAAATGCTGCCGCGCACAGTGCCCAACAAATTCGGGCTGAATGCCAGTTACGATGTTCCGCTGGATGTGTATGGCGATCTGACAGTGTCAGCCAACTTCTCATGGCTTGATGAGACGTATCACGGGATATTCAACCGGTCCTACACTCAGACCCCTTCCTATGAGCAAGTCGATCTCATTGCCGTGTGGACCAGTCCGGAGGACAAGTACCGTGTCGTGGGCTATGTGAAGAACCTGGCTGACGAGCAGGGCTTTGATGGGGCCACAGGTGCTGTGAGCCTGCTGCCGGCAGGTGTGACGCAAACCTACTACCTGACGGCACCGCGCACGATAGGCGTGCAGCTGCAGCTGCATTTCTAGTACGCGGCATGGAGCAGGCTCTGACCGTTAGTAAAGCGAAGGTCCCGTGGACGACAAAGTTCGTCTACGGGATTGGGACGATTGCGTTTGGTATCAAGGACAACGGCTTCAATGCCCTCCTGATGATCTACTACAATCAGGTCATAGGCCTGCCGGCGGCCTGGGTTGGCTCTGCGATCATGATTGCCATGGTTGCGGATGCCGTGCTCGACCCGATCGTGGGTCAATGGTCGGACAGCCTCAGGAGCAAATGGGGACGGCGGCATCCCTTCATGTATGCATCCGTTATTCCCGTGAGTATTTTCTATTTGCTGCTCTGGTTGCCACCATCCGGGGTCTCCGACCCGGTCCTGTTCGGGTACCTCTTGTTGATCGCGAGTGCTACGCGCATTGCCATTGGCGTTTATGAAATTCCATCGACTGCCCTGCTGGCCGAGTTCACTCAGGATTATGACGAGCGCACGGAACTCGTCGCGTTTCGCTTTTTCTTCGGCGTCGTCGGTGGCATCCTGATGGCGATTTTCATCTTCAGTGTGATCTTTGCCGATGAGCCTACGGCTCCGGGAGGGATACTCGATCCAGCCGGCTACATTAAGTACGCTTGGATTGCAGCTCCCCTTATGGGTGTTGCCATTTTCGTATCCAGTATCGGAACACATAACCGTATAGCCTCACTCCCGTCCTTGCCTGTGCCCGAGCCACAAAGCCTTATCAAGACGGCGAAAGAGATGGCAGGAACATTGTTCCACAGAGTAAACGCACCGATATTGATCGGCAGTATTTTTGGGTCGATGGCCGGCGGCCTGAACGCAGCGCTGACGATATACATGCAAACCTATTTCTGGGAGTTGTCGGCCAACAAGATTGCATTCCTGACAGCCAGTGGTCTGCTCGGTGTTGTGCTAGCTTTCATAATCGTTCTTCCGCTCTCAAAATTGTTTGGGAAGAAATGGACGACCTTGTCTCTCTATGCGCTCACACTTGTCGCGATTGTAACGCCAGTGGCCTTGAGGTTGATCGGGCTGTTTCCAGCCAACGGTCATCCAGCGCTCGTGCCGCTGTTATTTTGCTTTTCCATGATCGTCGCCATGGCGGTCGTGGCAGCCGCCATTCTGACCGTTTCGATGGTGGCCGATGTAACTGAACAGATACTGCTATCAACAGGGCGTAAGTCCGAAGGCCTCATTTTCTCTGCAACAGCCTTTGTCAGCAAGACCGTATCCGGCATGGGCATATTGATGTCTGGCCTGATCCTTACCTTTGTCGCCTTTCCGCAAGATGCAAAACCTGGCGCCGTTGACGCGTCTACTATCGATAATCTCGCTATTGTTTTTGCAGTTGCCACATTGGGCTTCACAAGCGCGGCATTGGTCTGCATGAGCTTCTACCCTGTCTCTCGTGACGGCCATCAATCGGCTTTGGATGAACTCGCCCACCAGCAGGCGAATGGGTATGGAGAACGCAAGGAGACGGCATGACTGCCAGATATCAAGACAAACAAGGCATTGCGGGGATATATGTGTGGGATTCGTCCGGTATGTTTGATCCGGTTCGTCCCGCGTCGTAATTTTTCCTTGTCCTACGAAACTGGATTCATTGTTCCCAGGCGGAGAGAATTGAAATGGTAAAACGCCCCAAAACTAAAGCAACAAAACCTGCCGGGGGCGTGGGGGATCAGCGCGTTGCGGAGATCAAATATCCGCGGCGAACAGAACGCCGCAAGCGTACCAAGGCAAAAATTCTTGATGTCGCCGCGAAGCAGTTCAGCGAGGCCGGCTATGGGGCGACCACGATGCAGAATATTGCTGATGCAGCAGATGTTCATGTCACGACCCTGTTCATGCATTTCAAAGCGAAGAGTGATATAGCATTGAGTTTGGCGGCTTTGAGTATCGACTCTTTCCGAAGTCGCGCGTTTGACGCCCGGGAAACAGTAAGTGTGTTTGACTTTGTGCGTCAGGAGGCGCTGGCGGTCGCCAAGGCTTTGAAGAATCGGACCAACTCTGACCTGGGTTTATGGAGTGCTCTTTACAGGGATAAAGATCTGGCTTTTGCCTGGTCTGAGTATGATCGGGAGCGAAAATCGATTATCGCGGACTATGTTGCGGCGGTGTATGAGTTTGATCGCGAAGTGGATTACCGGCCCGATATTGTCGCATCTCTGCTCCTTACGAGCGCGTTCCTGCCTCATCGCCGGTGGTTGGAAACATCAAGCCGGGGGAATCTGGTGCATGAGATTGCGGCGGCCTTGGGCACTGGCGAAAGTGCCGCCCGGCATATTCTGGAGCCACTCCCGCCAACTGCGTCGTAAATACGAGAGCCCACCCTAGTGTGTCTGGACGTTGGCTAATTGTTGCAGATGAAATATCTTCCTCACACTCATTCATATCTGAAACAATTTGCAATGCCGGGATAAGCGACACGTCATGACGGAAGCCCCATACAAAGCACCAGCCTTGGAAAAGGGACTGGATATTCTGGAGTGCCTTGCTGGACTGAGGACCCCTCAGTCCATTTCGGATATTGCTCGCTCCCTTGGCCGGTCCCGCAGTGAGATCTATCGTATGGTGGTTGTTCTCGAAATGCGGGGTTATGTTGAGCGGACTGATGATCCGGAGAAGCTCCAACTCTCAAACCGGTTGTTTGAAGTCGGAATGCGCTCTCCGCCCAAGATGGACTTGCACGAGGCGGCGCTGCCGGAAATGTCTGCGCTGGCTTCCCGTATGATGCAGTCCATTCAACTGGCTGTGGTGAGTTCTGACCAGATTGTTGTGATAGCCCGGACTGAGAGTCCCGACGATGTTGGCTTCAGTGTCAGGCTGGGGCACCGTCGCTCTATCATGAAGTCGGCTTCAGGCCTTGTGCTTTTCTCGTTTGCCACACCTGTGTACCGCGCCAAGATGCTCGAAGATCTGGCGGAAGGTGGCGCACAGCCCTCGGATATGGAATCTTTGCAGGCAAGCGCTCATCAAGTTCAGGAAACGGGATATGCCTGTATGCCATCGCGGATGGTTGATGGCGTGACTGATATCGGTGCCCCGATATTCGATTCCACGAGTCATGGTGCAGTCGCGAGTCTCACCGTCCCGTTTGTCGTGACCCGGCGCGCGAAGGTTTCCCTTCAGGATGCACCGGGGCTCGTTGCAGAAGCAGCCCAGCGTATCTCCGCCACGCTGGGATATTCATCGGTCAGCAAGTCCTAGTCGTAATGAAACACTTCTTCCATGGGCGCCCACCGTTCACCGGGCGAAGCTGACTCCAGGGGTGTCTGGCAGGGGTCTGTCAGAGCCCACCATTTTCTGGTTTCAGGATCTTCCCCCATCTTGGCCATATCGGCGTCATGGTCGGTGCCGTGATATTCATACACCCCCACCAGAAGCTGTTCGGGTTCGCGCAGAAAGATGCTGTAATTACGAATATTACAGGCGCTTATCTGCTTCAGGATGGCGGGCCACGCATTCGCGTGAAGTTCCTTGTACTCAGCCACTTTCTCTGGGTTGAGCCTGATCATGAAGGCTTTGCGCTCCATTCTAGATTCCTCGGTTTTATTTCAACGAGATGGCGCTTTGCGCCTCTCTCTTTTCCCGTACTGTCTCACACTGTGGGCGTTGCGAGTGCATACAAGCGGATATCAGCTTTGCGCTAAATTCCGTCGCGTCAAGATTTGTTCATATACAAACAACACGCTTGCATATGAAACAGACTTCCGTAATAAGTAAAGTCGAACGACCCATGCAGAGGTCGAAAAGGGAGGAGTTCCATGATGAACAGCTATCGCTGTTGGGGCAACCGAATCCGGCTGCACCAAGGTTGGCCCCATGCCTGAGAAGATTCAATATCATCCGACCTCGGACAGCCTGAGCGCCCACACTGCGCCGGACTGGTTCCGGGATGCGAAGTTCGGCATCTTCATTCACTGGGGTCCGTATTCCATCCCGGCTTTCGCGCCACACAAGACAGCTATCGATCAACTCGATTCAACTGATGAGAAGCAAGGCTTTGCAAACACACCTTACGCGGCGTGGTACCAGAACACGATGCTGTTTGAGGATGGAGCGACGGCAGCTTATCA
>DHZF01000118.1 GCA_002414505.1 Hyphomonas sp. UBA5111
CTCGCCGCGGGGGATATCCACGTCGACATTCTTGAGATTGTGTTCCTTGGCGCCGCGCACGCGGATGAAGGGAGACTCGGCCATTCTGGGGCTCTCTGCTGGATTGGGGTTCGTTTCGCTTGCAAAACGAGAATAATTATCTGCTAGGTCCTATGTGTGCCTTGAGTCCAGCTTGACGACAAGAACAAAATGTGAACATGCAGTGGGCGCTGCTTTTTCATGCCTAAGGCGGGGGAATTCTCATCGCGGCGGGCGACATGCCGCCTTGAGCAGAGTAAAAGCAGATTCGAATCGAAAGCGAAACAGACCGGAGCGGAGTTGGAACCATGGCAGGATCAGTAAACAAGGTCATTCTTGTCGGAAATGTTGGACAGGACCCGGAAGTCCGCCAGTTCCAGAATGGCGGCCAGGTCGCCAGCTTCACGCTCGCCACGTCCGAGACGTGGAAGGACAAGAATACCGGCGAGCGCAAGGAAAAGACCGAATGGCACCGCGTCTCTGTGTTCAGCGAAGGCCTTGTCCGCGTTGTGCAGAACTACATCAAGAAGGGCTCCAAGCTCTATATCGAGGGCCAGCTCGAGACCCGCAAATGGCAGGACAAGGATGGCCAGGACCGCTACACGACTGAAGTCGTGCTGCGCGGCTTCAACTCCACGCTGACCATGCTGGACAGCCGTAATGAAGGCGGTGGCCGGTCGGCCGGTAATGATTTCGGCGGCTATCAGGGCCAGAGCGGCGGTCCGCGCCAGATGAGCGGCCCGCAGGAGAGCTTCAGCCAGGATCTCGACGACGAGATCCCGTTCTAGGATGGGGCGTGCGGGCTGGCATCCTGCGCATTGGTTCGCGGCGACTCTGGTCGCTGTGCTGTGCGCCTGCCAGTCCTCCCCGCTCCCTCCGGTCGGAAGCCTCGATGACATCCTCGCAGAGGAATCCCTGACACCGGACACGGCGGCGCTCGTTGTTTATCGGCTGGAAGACGGCCGGACATGGACCAGCAGCGGCGAGCGGCCTGCCAAACGGTTCGTCGCGGCTTCGACCTCCAAGATTCCGCACACCCTAATTGCCCTGGAGACCGGCGCGGTCAGCGGGCCGGACGAATGGTTTGACTGGGATGGCGAGACGCGGTTCCTGCCAAGCTGGAATGAGAGCCAGGACTTTGCGACGGCGTTCCAGCGCTCCACCGTGTGGATTTACCAGACAATTACCCCGCGCATTGGCAGCGCTACGCTGGGCGACTGGCTGGCCAGATTTGGCTATGGCAATGCCGATACCGGCGGTGAGGCGGACATTCAGACCTATTGGCTGAAAGGCCCCCTGAAGATTTCTGCGCGCGAGCAGGTGGCGTTCCTGGCAAGAGTGTCCGCTCGGACGCTGCCGCTCTCTGCGCGCACCTATGAACACGCCCTTCCCATGATGTTGGCCGCAGAGGGCGATGGCTGGTCAATTCATGCCAAGACCGGCTGGAAAAGCGTTCCGGGCGAGACCGATATCGGCTGGTATGTGGGCTGGCTGGAGCAGACCGGCGGCACTGCGCCGGGGACCTATGCCTTTGCGTTCAACATGGACATGGACGCCGACAATCCGGCGCTGAAAACCCGTCGGGACGCCGTGCAGAAGGCGCTCGAGGCCATTGGGGCCATGACGCCCCCGTCAGAGACCCCTGATTAAGGCGTTTTCGCCCGTAATTACTGCTATTTTGGCCCTGTCGCATTTGTTTCAATGACGGCGGGATGCTAGACATGATCCTGTATCGGAACAGGTGATTCCCGTTAATTTCACCGTAGCCAGGACGAATTCTCCATGAGCGACGAC
Organism: Hyphomonas sp. UBA5111; assembly: GCA_002414505.1. Classification (GTDB taxonomy): domain Bacteria; phylum Pseudomonadota; class Alphaproteobacteria; order Caulobacterales; family Hyphomonadaceae; genus Hyphomonas. Next base: position 1,813 of record DHZF01000118.1, read on the forward strand.
ACAACTCCGCCGGACGAGCCGGAAACGCCTGAAAATGGCGGCGAGGGCAGCGCGCCCCTTCCGGACGGCATTGAGCTTATTTCCATCGAATCCGAGCTGAAAAGCTCCTATCTCGACTATGCGATGAGCGTCATCGTGAGCCGGGCGCTGCCGGATGTGCGCGACGGCCTGAAACCCGTTCACCGCCGCATTCTCTATGCGATGAATGAAGGCGGCAACACGCCCAGCAAACCCTACAAGAAATCCGCCAATATCGTCGGTTCGGTGATGGGTAATTACCACCCGCACGGCGACTCCGCGATCTATGATGCGCTGGTGCGCATGGCCCAACCCTTCTCGATGGGCGCGACCCTCGTTGACGGTCAGGGCAATTTCGGCTCGATCGACAATGATCCGCCGGCTGCCATGCGTTACACCGAAAGCCGGATGACGAAAGTGGCGACCCATTTGCTCGCCGACATCGACAAGGACACGGTCGATTTCCAGGACAATTATGACGGGTCCCAGAAAGAGCCGATTGTCCTGCCGGCGCAGTATCCGAACCTGCTGGTCAATGGCGCTGGCGGCATCGCGGTCGGCATGGCGACAAATATCCCGCCGCATAATCTCGGCGAAGTGATCGACGCGACGCTGGCGATCATCGAAGATCCGACGCTGGACGAAGAGGCCCTGCTCGAAATCGTGCCCGGTCCGGATTTCCCGACCGGCGGCCAGATCATGGGCATGTCCGGCAGCCGCAAGGCGATGACCACGGGCCGTGGCAGCGTCATCATGCGCGCCAAGACCGACATCGAGGAAGCCAAGAATGGCCGTCAGGCCATCATCGTGACCGAGATTCCGTATCAGGTGAACAAGGCCGCGATGATCACGAAGATCGCGGAGCTCGTGCGCGAGAAACGGATTGAGGGCATCTCCGATTTGCGCGACGAATCCGACCGCAATGGCATTCGGGTCGTCGTCGAGCTGAAGAAGGATGCAAGCGCCGAAGTCGTGCTCAACCAGCTCTTCCGATTCAGCCAGATGCAGACGAGCTTTGGCGTCAACATGCTGGCCCTGAATGGTGGCCGGCCAGAGCTAATGAACCTGCGCAAGGTGCTCGATTGCTTCATCACCTTCCGTCAGGAAGTTGTCGTCCGGCGGACAAAGCACGAGCTGAACAAGGCGCGTGACCGTGCCCACCTCCTGGTCGGCTTGGCGATGGCCGTCGCGAATATCGACGAAGTCATTCGCATCATCCGCTACTCGCCGGACCCGAACGCCGCCCGTGAGGCGCTGCTCGAAAAAGCCTGGCCGATCATGGATATGGGCCCGCTGCTCGACCTGATCGCAGACCGCCGCACTCGCAAGGGCGACGGCGATACGATCTATCTGTCCGATGAGCAGGCCCGTGCGATCCTGGCGCTGCAGCTGTCTCGCCTGACCGGACTCGGCCGTGACGAGATCGGCAACGAGGCCAAGGGCCTGTCCGAGAAGATCGAGGAATATCTCGGCATCCTGCGCTCGCGTCAGCGTGTGCTGGACATCATCAAGGGCGAACTCTCTGAAGTGAAAGAGAAATTTGCTGTGCCGCGCCGGTCGGAGTTCGCCTTTGGCGGCATAGACATGGAAGACGAAGACCTCATCGAGGTCGAGGAGATGGTCGTGGCCGTGACGCATGGCGGATACGTCAAGCGTACCCCGCTCTCGACCTATCGGACGCAGCATCGCGGCGGCAAGGGCCGCTCCGGCATGAACATGAAGGACGAGGATTTCGTCGTGAACGTGTTCTCGGCGACGACGCATACCGAAGTCCTGTTCTTCTCGTCGGCCGGCATGGTCTACAAGGAAAAGGTCTGGCGCCTGCCGATTGGCGGACCGAACTCCCGCGGCAAGGCCCTGGTCAACATCTTCCCGCTGGCCGCCGATGAGCGCATCGAAAGCGTCATGCCCCTGCCGGAGGATGACGAGTCCCGCAACGAGCTGGACGTCATGTTCGCCACCAAGACCGGTACTGTCCGCCGCAACAAATTGTCGGATTTCATCCGCGTGAACCGCAACGGCAAGATCGCCATGAAGCTCGATGAGGGCGACGGAATTGTCTCGGTGAAGATCTGTTCGGAGAAGGATGACATCCTGCTCACGACCGCGCTCGGCCAGTGTATCCGCTTTGCGGTGCCGGATGTGCGCGTCTTCGCCGGCCGCAACTCGACCGGTGTCCGGGGTATCCGTCTGGGCGAAGGCGACGAGGTCATCTCCATGGGCATCCTGCGTCATATCGACGTGACCTCTGAAGAGACGCGCGGATATCTGAAGCACGCCGCCGCCATGCGGCGCGCTGCCACCGGCGAGGAAGAGGAAATCTCCGAGGATGATGGCGAAGAGACCGTCGCAGAAGCCGCGCTGAGCGCTGAGCGTATCGCCGAACTGGGCGCTGCCGAGGAGTTCATCCTGACCATCGCCGATGACGGCATGGGCAAGCGCTCATCCGCCTATGATTACCGGGTTACCGGGCGCGGTGGCAAAGGCCTCGTCGCCCAGAACATCTGGGGACGCGACAAGAAGCAGGGCCCGGTCAAGCAGGTCGCGCAATCCTTCACGGTGGGCGATGGCGACCAGGTCATGCTGGTGACGGACGCGGGGCAACTGATCCGCACGCCCGTTGAGCAGATTCGCATTGCGGGCCGGTCCACGGGTGGGGTTTGGGTGCTGCGTACGGCCGAAGGCGAGCGCGTCGTTTCTGTCGCACGGCTTGTGGAAGACGCTGAAACCGCTATGGATGGTGCCGAAGACGCGGGAGAGTAAATCCCGCGCCAAAAAACGGACCTGAAAGGCGGGGAGGACAGGCTTTTGCATCGCGTTGGACTATATCCAGGAACTTTCGACCCGCCGACAAACGGCCATCTTGATATCATTGGCCGGGCCCGGAAGCTGGTGGACACGCTGATCATCGGCGTGGCGATCAATGAGGCCAAGAAACCCCTGTTCCCATTGCAGGAACGTGTCGACATGGTGCGGTCTGAATGTGGCAAGATGAACGGGCCGGGGCTTGCTGAAATCAAGGTCATGCCGATGCATGGCCTACTCATGAAGTTCGCCGAGGCCTGCGAAGCGCACATCATCGTGCGGGGCCTGCGCGCTGTGCAGGATTTCGAATACGAATTCCAGATGACCGCCATGAACGAGCAACTGAATCCGGACATTGAAACCGTGTTTCTGATGGCCGATGTTAGGCATCAGGCCGTGGCCTCCCGACTCGTGAAGGAAATCGCGAGCCTGGGCGGGGATATCACGCCGTTTGTAACGCCCGACGTAAAACGGGCTCTTCTGGAGAAGTATGAAAAATGAAGTTTGCCGCTTTTGCGCTCGCCGCTTCCGCCCTCGCCCTGACAGCAACGGCAGACACTCCAGACAGCGCAGCGCCAGCGGAAGACGCTCCGGTAACCTACACGGCTGACCAGGCCAAGGCGGATCCGGCCAATTGGCGCGCGGTCGATCCGGAACGGCTTTTCATTTTCAATACGAACAAGGGGCGCATCCTGATCGAGGCCTTCCCCGAAGTTGCGCCGAAGCATTATGAGCAGTTTGCAACCATCATCCGGTCCGGCGACTATGAAGGCACCAAATTCCATCGTGTGATCGAGGGGTTCATGGCGCAGGGCGGCGACATTCGTGCGATCAATGGCGTCGGCTCCGGCCTGCCAAATATCGAGGCTGAATTCACCTTCCGCCGTAATCCCGAAGACATGCCGCTCGACTACGCGATTGGTGATCGGGAAGACGCAGATAACGGCTACATCAACGGTTTCCCAATTGCGACGCGACCCCTCTGGCTTGCCCAGGATCTCGGCAATGAAACCATCGAGAGCTGGGTCCCCCATTGCGCTGGCGTTGTCTCCACTGCGCGGCTCGGCAATGATGTGAACTCGGGCAATTCGCAATTCTTCCTGATGCGCGGCCACACAGAACACCTCGACAAGCAATACACGGCCTGGGGCCGTGTGCTGGATGGGCAGGATGTGGTCATGTCGATCAAGAAGGGCCCGGACGGTACCGATGGCGTCGTGCGTGATCCCGACACGCTGGAATCCGCCGCTGTCGCCGCTGACCTGCCTGAGGGCAATCGCCCGGAAGCCTGGGTGATGCGGACCGATAGTGAGCTGTTTGCCAGCCTTATCACCGAACCCGGTCGTCCGCATGTCTGCAGCCTGCCGCCTGTTCCGACGGTTATCGAAGACTAGGGCACCCCGGTCGAGGCACTGCCCCATGGACCTGTCGGAATTCCAGTTTGACCTGCCGGAGCAGTTGATTGCGCTGCGCCCGGCTGAGCCGCAGGATTCTGCGCGCCTCCTCGTCGTGCACGGCGATGGGCGACTGGAAGATACGAGCGTGCGTGATTTGCCGCGATATTTGTCTGCCGGCGATGTCATGGTGTTCAACGACACCCGCGTCCTGCCTGCTGCCCTGAAGGGCGTGCGTCCTGCGCGCGATGAGACAGGGCAGGAAGTCGCCTGCGATGTGAATCTGACTGAGCGGATGGACGACCGTAGCTGGCGTGCCTTGGCGAGGCCAGGGCGGCGCCTGAAGGAAGGCGACATGATCGTCTTCGCTGAGGGCTTTACGGCAGAGATCACGGGTCGTCCCGAAGGCGGTGAGATTGAGCTGAGCTTTTCGCTGGCGGGTGATGAGCTGACAGCCGCGTTGGAGGCGCATGGGGCGATGCCCTTGCCGCCCTATATCGCGCGCCGCCGCCCGGCCGATGCACGCGACCGGGAAACCTATCAGACGAAATTTGCCGGTGAGGATGCGGCGTCCGTAGCTGCGCCGACGGCGGGCCTGCATTTCACGCCGCGCCTGCTGGCGGAAGTCGACGCCGCGGGCATCAGGCGAGAAACGGTACGCCTGCATGTCGGGCTCGGGACATTCAAACCCCTTGAGGCCTCGCAGTTGGAAGCCAGCCGCCTGCACGAGGAATGGCGCCGTCTGACGCCGGAAGTGGCGGCAAGTCTGAATCTGGCGCGGGCCGATGGGTGTCGGGTTGTGCCAGTGGGCACGACGGCCATGCGCACGCTGGAAAGCTGTGTCGATACGGAGGGGGTGCTGCACCCGGCGACCGGGCCGACTGACATCTTCCTGAAGCCGGGCGATGCGGTACGGGCGACGGACGCTCTGGTCACGAATTTCCACCTGCCGGGCTCCAGCCTGTTCATGCTGGTCTGTGCCCTGATGGGAACGGATATCATGCAGGCCGCCTATGCGCACGCCATTGCGAACGAATACCGTTTCTATTCGTATGGCGATGCCTGCCTGTTGCTTCCATGAAAAATCCCCGTGCACGCGGCACGGGGATTTGGTCAGGGATGGAGTAGGGATTAGCGGACTTTCACCACGGCCCGTACACCTTCCGGCTCGAACCGGCGTCCGCGATCATTGTAGCAAAACGTCGTGTCATATCGGACGCGCTCACCATCTTCCCATGTGTACTGGAAGGAGTCGTAGCAGTCATAACCTTCGTAACGGGCATTCCAGCGATGGCTGCGGCGCACTTCATGGCGCGTGTGCCAGTGACCGGATTCATAGCCATCATAAACATAGGTTTCGTGGCGGTGTCGCGGATGGGGATCCGAGGTCTTCACGCCTACTCCCACATCTACATCCGTATCCACGCCCACGCCAAGGCCCAGCTGAGCGTGTGCAGGGGCCGTGGCAAGCGCGGTTGCGGCACCAAGGGCGCCAGCGGCAGCAACATACTTCAATGACTTCATCATGGTCAGCTCCTTCAATAGCTTACGCTATAAACGGGGCGCTGATGCTCAGGTTCCTGATGTCTTTGTATTGCCTTATTTCGGCAGCGCGGGCTGTCCAAGCTCGTCACGTGTCCTGATGGCCTTGGCGGCGGTGATGCGCGCCAGCAAGCGGCCATTGGCATCTTTCCAGTCGGCTTCGACGAGACCTGTCGTGCGGCCGCGACTGACGAGCCGTCCTTCAATCGTGATCAGGCCGTGGCCCACGGGGCGGAGGATGCGCGTCTGCAATTCCATCGTGGTGAACCATTCGCCCTCCGCGAGCGCGCTGGCCATCGTGATGGAGACGATATGATCCGAGAAGCCGGCGACCCAGCCGCCAAAGGCGCGGTTCTCGCTGATGTCGCGATCACCCGTGTTTGGCCATTCGTAGCGCGAATAGCCATAGTCGAATTCCTTCAGCCAGAGATCCGGGCGGATGCCGAGATTCTTGAGGCCGAGCGGAGGTTGCCAGGTGCCATCCTGAAGATTGCTGAGAAAGGTTCTTGCCTGTGGGGACAGGGTGCGTTTCGTCATGCGAGTCTCGCGCCGTTGGGGACCGAATGGTCAGGTGAAAACAGGACGATCTGGTCGTCCGTATCCGGAAATCCCAGCGTCAGGACTTCTGACATGAATTTGCCGATCTGGCGCGGCGGGAAGTTGACCACCGCTGCGACCTGGCGTCCGATGAGCTGGTCTGGCGTATAGTGGTCGGTGATCTGCGCCGACGATTTCCTGGTTCCCACGCCGGGGCCGAAATCGATCAGCAGACGGATGGAGGGCTTACGCGCGCCCTCAAGCGGCGCCGCCTCCACAATGGTGCCAACGCGAATGTCAACCTGGCGAAACGTGTCGAAGCTGGTTTCGTCGGCTGGGCCGGATTCAGGGGAGTCGGTCAGATGCATGGGTCAGACGATCACGGATCCGCCGTCCACAACCACCATCTGGCCGGCCATGTAGGCGCCCGCCTTGGAGGCCAGGAAGACAGCGGCGCCGGCAATATCTTCCGGATCGCCGATGCGGCGCATGGGTGTGCCTTTCTCGACGCGTGCAGCCATTTCCGGGTTTTCCCACAGGGCCCGGGCGAAATCGGTCTTGATCAGGCCAGGCGCGACGCAGTTCACCCGAATATTGTGAGGGCCGAGCTCCAGCGCGTAATTGCGGGCCAGCTGGAAGTCGGCGGCCTTGGAGATATTGTATGCGCCAATCGTGCTTGATCCCTTCAGGCCACCGATCGACGAGATGATCACGATCGCGCCATCCTTGCGCTCTTTCATTTCAGGCGCGACCAGCTGGATCAGCCAGTGGTTCGAGATGATGTTGTTGGACAGGATCTTCTCGAAGGATTCGTCATCAATCTCTTCCAGCGGGCCATAATACGGGTTCGACGCCGCATTGCAGACGAGAATGTCGATCTGGCCGAACTCGGCCCGTGTCTTCTCGGCCAGATTCTTCAGGTCATCCTTTGAGGAGATATTGGCCGGGATAGCGATGGCCGTCCCGTCGCCATGCTTGGCGTTCAATTGGTCGGCGACGTCCTGGCAGGGGCCCGGCTTGCGGGACGAGATCACGACGCGCGCGCCCTGCTCGGCCATCTGTTCGGCAATGGCCTTGCCGATGCCACGCGAGGATCCGGTGATGATTGCGGTTTTTCCGGTCAGGTCAAACAGGCTCATGATGGCGCTCCCTTGTGCATTTCGCTTCAGACTCGTTACCACAGGAGTCCGCTGCGAACAGGGGTCACGCTAGGAAAAGGGCTCTCAGAGGAGCTTCCATTCCATCATCAGGATTTCGGCGAGCCGCTCGGTGCGCTTGCGGACCACTTCAGAGGTCCATGCCTCCTGATCGACCAGGTCACGCGTCAGGGCGAAATCCTGCCCGCCGCCGCCATTGAAATAGACGTCCTTCTTGGCCCGGTAATCCATCCGGTCGGCCTTCTGGTTCACCTTGTTGGTCAGCAGCACGAAATTGCCCAGCGTGTCGCATTGTTCGCGGCGTTTTGCGGGGTCCGGCCAGGTGATCATCCAGTGGCTGTCCTCGCTGATATTGCGCGGCAGGACATGTTCCACGGTCGCGTCGGACTGAGGTGGGATGGTGAAGCCGCCATCCAGCGCCGCATTCAGGCGCAAGGCCATCGACCGTCTCTGGCCGAAAGTCGCAAACCGGCCGAGCATGCGGTCAAAGGCACGGCGGGACTCGTCCTTTGTAATATTGAACGGGCTTCCGCGACCGAATAGCGTCCGGTTGGAGCTGATCGTCTCATTGACCTTGTTGAAGCGCTTGGTGCGTTGGTCACGGTCGGTGAGCACCAGCATGATGATGTAGGAGAGCCGCTCCAGCTTGGCGAAGAATTCCGGTGCGGATTCGTGATCCACGCCATGCTCCACCAGGAATTTCAGGGCTGGGGCCCGCCAGCTGGTCTGGTCCAGGGCGCGCATCTGGTTCAGCTTGTCGCTGATCAGATTGGCGTGCGTGCCATGTTCCAGCCGGGCTGTCGTGATGACCTTGTAGGCGTCAACATAGCGCGGGAGCACATCGTCCAGGAAGCCGCGCGCCGTGATCTTGGGAATGACATTCTTGAGGAAGCCTGTGATCAGTTCGCCCTTTGACGATTTGTCGTAGATCGACCGGATCTGGCGGAGCAAATCGTCAAAGGCGCTGCCGCCAAGGGCGGCTTCGTGCTCGGCCCAGCGTTCGGAGTAGAAGGCGGCTTCCTCGGTCGTGAATTTCGAGCGCTGGAACAACTCGGTCTTGATGATGTCGTGCGCGCCGGGCTCCTTACCGCGCGTGTTAAGCACACGGAACACTTTGAACCCCTGATCCTTGTCATTGACGACCACGCGCACCAGTGCGCAGCGATTCATCGAGACATCCGCCAGCGAGCGGCGATCCTCTTCCGAGAGGGCACGGACGCGCTTAAGCAGTGTACGTGCATTCTGGACCATGCGTTGCTGGCTGTCGCTTTCGCCGGACTCCCCATCCAGCTTCAATGTCGAGCCCGGAGTCTGGATCATGTGGCGGAAAAAGGGGCCGTCCATATGGTTCAGTTGCAGGCGCCAATTGGCGGCCTCGCCCAGCATGGGACGCGCCTCGTCGGCAATCAGAGCGTGAATTTCTGCGCTTTTCGAGGGCTCGGATTCAATATCCCGCAGGACCGCCAGAAGAATGGTCAAGGTGGTCAGTCGCTGCTGGCCGTCGACGATCTCCAGCAGGCCTTCTTCGCTTCCGCGGTTCAGCACCACGGCGCCGATAAAGTGAGGCGTCCCTGTTTCGGCGGCATCCAGCAGGTCGGTCAGGAGTTCGCCGGCTTCGCGCTCGCCCCAGGAGTAGCTTCTCTGGTAGGGCGGCATGCAGAGCCGTTCGCTGGGGGCGAATATATTCTTGAGCGAACTCTCCTGAGCACGTACGCCGAGATCCATACTGGCATCCTCTATACAAGCTTTCTGCCTAGCCCTTGCCAAGTGTCACCACAACGGCACATGAACGGCTTGCAATGCCTTTGCGGAAAAAGTGTGACAGGAGAGTAACGCAATGAAGCTGGTTCGGTTCGCAGAAAAAAAGGGGGCGCGCTACGGGATCCTGAAAGGAGACAATGTGCATCCCACAGAGGCGGTAACGCTCCAGGATGCGTTGCAGCTTACAGGATCGGACGCGCCGGCAATTCCCTTGCAGTCTTTGGACCTGCTCGCGCCTGTAGAGCGCCCACGCAAGATATTGGGTATCGGTGTGAACTATGCGGCCCATGCCGCCGAGAGTGTCAGTTTCGTGGATACAAAATCTCCACAGGTGCAGAAATGGTTCAACAAGCAGGCCACATCGGCCAATGCGCCCTATGGCCAGGTGCATCTACCCAAGGTTTCTGACCAATTGGACTATGAAGTCGAACTTGTCGTGGTTATTGGCAAGCATGGGCGCCATGTCCCGCCGGAGCGGGCAATGGAGATTGTCGCGGGCTTCTGCGTGGGGTGTGACTATTCGGTGCGCGACTGGCAGAAGGCGAGCCAGACCATGATCATGGGCAAGGGCTTCGACACGCACGCGCCCTTTGGTCCGGCGATTGTGACGGCCGACGAAATTCAGGACCTGCCTTCGCTGGAGCTACGCAGCTATGTGAATGGCGAGTTGCGCCAGACGGGTCATGTCCGCGACATGATCCATGACATCCCGGCCCAGATCGCCCATCTCACCGCCGCGTTCACGCTGGAGCCCGGCGACCTCATCTTCAGCGGAACGCCCGCAGGTGTCGGGGCCGCGTTCACACCGCCGAAATGGCTGAAGGCGGGCGACCGGGTCCGGCTGGAAATCGACCAAGTGGGAATGATTGAAAACGAAATCGTAACTGAACCCGGAAACACCCGGATCGGGTAGGCGGATACTTTCATGAATCTTCGAGGTCTTGTTTTCGGTGCGAGTGCGGCCGTGCTGGTCGCGTGCAGTCCGGCGCCAGCGCGCGATGCCGCAGCCGTGACAGCGGGCACGCCCGTGCGGTCCACGGATTTTGCCGTCCTGCCGTGCGCGCACCGGGATTTGCCCGGGCCCTGCGCCATTGTGCTGGCCGGGGGCAAGCGTGTGGTGTTCGGGGCACCTGCCGGCATGACGCTGGATATGACGGAAGACGGGTTGAGGAACACCGATGCCGTCATGCTGCTGTCCTTGCGCGGGGAGGACATTGAAGGCTTGGACGAGATGCGCAATGCGGCCTGGCGGGCAGGGCGGGGGGCTTCGCTTCCTGTGGCTGGTCCGTCGGGGACAGGCGATTTTCTCGGCCTGTTGAATCGGGCCTATGAAGTGTCCGATGCCCTGACCTATGTCGAAGACCGACCTGCGGGCGGATTCGACGCCGCGCTGCTGGCCGTGCTGCCCGGAGAGGGGAAGCACATGGCGACCGTGTTCGACACAGGCGATTTGCGCGTCACCAAGACCGAAGCCGGCACCGACCGCGCCTACTATAAGGTGGACTATGCCGGACATGAGCTCCTTATCGGGGCTTGCGGGGCAGACCTCCCGGAAACCGCCGTATCAGAGGCTGACCTGGTGCTGGAGTGCGAATCGGACTGGCCCAGGGACAAACCGGTTTTCGTGTTTCGCGACGGCTCGGTTAACTGAAAGATTAACAGCGGCCTGCTTTTCCACAGCTCTTCGAAGTCGTTCAGGACGGCCCCCAGCCAGTTGATCCCGAGGTAAACACCGCGCCCGGGACGCCTCGCACACAGGCCGGGCCAGCACTAATCACCTTGTCCATGCGGGCGACGCCTGCCATGCTTGCCGGGATGGGATTGTGGCTTGTTTACAACGGCGCTGTGACAGGATTGCCGCGGTCGACAAATTCTTCCAATTCCTCGCAATTCGTTAACCAATTGGGCCTAGCTGTTAACATTGATGGGTTGTATCGGGTGCTGACGTAATGACTTTTGTACTGTTCCTTCTCTACGCAGCCATTGGAGGCGGTGCCGGGTACGGCGTCTTCACGCTGACCGATGTAGGCTTGCCAATGTCGATTGCGGCGGGCGGCATCGTCACGGCGTTGCTCGGCCAAATTCACCTTCTTGCCACCTCGGGCCGCTCCAACAAGGAGTTTGATGAGCGCATCGACCGGGTCGAGCGCACGGTTCGGGATTCAGCTGAACGTGTTGATGTTGTTGTCGCGCGCACGGATGCGGTCGAAGCCACGGTAAAGCATGAGCTGACTGAGCGGCGCGACGCCCTCGTGACCGAGATGAAACAACTTGAAAGCCTGATCGACCGGCTGTCGAAAAGCTTCGAGTCCAAGCTTACCGAGACGACCAGTGCCGCCATTGTGGCGCCTGAGGAAGATGCGGTCCTGCGCGATGTGCGCGACGCGCTGAAAGACGGCCGGGTTGATCTTCACCTGCAGCCGATCGTGTCGCTGCCCCAGCGCCGCGTGTCCTTCTATGAGGGGTTCACGCGTCTGCGCCGTCCGGACGGATCGCTGGTATTGCCGGCAGAATTCCTGGATGCTGCCCGCCGCGCCAAGCTGATGGGCATCATCGACAATTTCACCCTGTTCCGCTGCGTACAGATCGTACGCCGGCTGGCCGAACGCGACCGCCGCGTTGGCGTATTCTGCAATATTTCCGCGGCTTCGCTGGAAGATACGACCTTCTTCCCGATGTTCCTCGAATTCATGACCGAGAACCGCGACCTGTCCGGCGCGGTCATTTTCGAGATCACGGCAGACCGGTTTGAGACGCGGTCCCGTGCCATGCGGGACAATATGGACAAGCTGACGGCCCTCGGCTTCCGTTTCTCAATCGATCATGCCGACAATCTGGGACTCGACCTGCCGCGCCTCCAGTCGGCGGGTATCCGCTTCGTCAAGATGAACGGCACCCATCTGATGGACCAGCTGCGCGATCCAACCGGCCCACGTCCTGTCTCTTCTATCAATCGCCGCGTCGATGGCGAAGAAGTCAGCGCCGTGTTCTCGCGCTATGGCATCACCATGATTGCCGAAAAGATAGAGGACGAAGCCAGCGTGGTCGAAATCCTCGAATACGACATTCCTTACGGCCAAGGCCATGTGTTTGGCGCGCCTCGTCCGATCAAGTCTTCCCTGATGGAAGAGACCGCGCCGCCGCAGGAACTTGTCCAGCGTCTGTCGAGTTTCGGCTAGAATAACCACCTTCAATTCGCCCCAATGCTAGGCTGTCATAGCTCCAGAACAGGAGGTGTCAGCATGAAGCGGTGTTTTCTGATCGGGCTTGCGATGGGGATTGCCCTGCCGGCCCTGGCTGACCCTGATGCCGTGCAGCACATCAGTGCCGACCTGCCGGGCCCTGTCGATTTCGAAGCGCCAGAGGCCCTCGAAATGATGACGGAAGGCGTGGTCCTGCTGGACCTGCGCATCGCGCCGGAACTCGAGCCGGGCATCCTTAGGGCGGATGGCAGCTCTGGAAGCCTTGAAGGCTGCGAGTTTGGCCCTGTCGAGGCCGACATTGTGAGGGTTGCCACCGGATCAAATCACATGCTCCTGGAGATGCGCATGGGTCAGCCGGACCAGCACGCCGCGAACCTCCTGTCCTGCAATTATGATCCGAGCCTGATCTCGGAGGATGGAGTTGGCCATATGATCCGACTCAAGGGGTGCTTCTTCGCGCATGCCATCGCGATCCCGACAGCGGTGCAGTGGCGGCTCAACCCCTTGCCCGCTTCAGCCTGCAGTTTTGGCGATTGACCGCCTCTGCGGGGCACCCTACGTCCAATCATATGACAGAATTGAAGTTTCCGGGCGGCTTGTCCGAAATCGCTGGCCAGTACGACATCATCCTGTGCGATGTCTGGGGCGTGATCCACAATGGCCGGAAAGCCTTTGACGAGGCGTGCGAGGCGCTTGAAAACTTCCGAGCTCAAGGCGGCAAGGTCTGCCTGATCACGAATGCGCCCGTGCCGAAACAGCAGGTGCTGGACTATTTCAAACCGCTCGGCGTGCCGGATACCGCCTATGATGATTGTGTCTCCTCCGGGGATGCGACGCGCGAAGAGCTCAAAAAGCGGCAGGAGAAAGTGTTCTGGATCATCGGGGAGAATGGCCGGTGGGAACGCGATCCGTTTCTCTACAAGGGGCTCGACCTGACATTCGGCGCGCCTGCCGAGGCCGACGTCCTGTTGTGCGTGGGTCTGACCGATTCCCTCAACGACCATCCGTCAGACTATGCCGACCAGCTGAAGCCCGGCATCGAGCGCGACATTCCCATGATCTGCGCCAATCCCGACAAGCAGGTTCGAATCGGGAACCAGTTGCACTGGTGCGCCGGGGCGCTTGCGGAAATCTATGAGGATATGGGCGGCAAGGTCATCTATCCGGGCAAGCCGCATGCGACGATCTACGATCTCGCTATTTCCCGTATGGATGCTGCAACGGCCAGCAAGTCGCGCGTTCTGTGCATTGGCGATAGCCCGACCACCGACATGCGGGGCGCCCGCCTTCAGGGCTATGCTGGCCTCTATGTCGGGACCGGGCTGACTGAGCATGGAAATGACTTCCAGGCCGAAGTTACAGACCTTTTGGCGGACTATGGCGAGCAAGCGACTTACGCAATGACTGGCCTCAGGTGGTGACGTGCTGCGCTGCAGCGTGTAACCAAACTGCCGAAAAGCAATCAGGAGCCCGAGCGGGATGAGTGTATTCACCGGTTACAAATACGAAGACCTCGACATCGGCATGTCGCATGAGACTGTGCACGTGATCACGGAAGACGATATTCAGCGCTTTGCGGAAGTCTCAGGTGACTTCAATCCGCTGCACATGTCCGACGAATTTGCCGCCAAGACGATCTTCGGCAAGCGTATCGCGCATGGCGCGCTGACCGCGAGCTACATTTCCGGCATCCTCGGCAACAATCTGCCGGGTCCAGGCGCGATCTTTATTGGCCTGTCGATGCGCTTCAAACGCCCGGTACACATTGGTGATGAGGTCACCGTGCGGGCCGAAGTCTCCGAGAAGAAAGAGCGCGGCAATCGCGTGACGCTGAAGGTGGATTGCACGGTCGATGGCAAACGCGTCATTACCGGTGAAGCCGAAGTGGTGGCACCGCGCCGGGGGGATTGATGGGGATTTTCGCCGACTATCGCGGTTTGCCGGACTCTGCGCGTGGCGCGTCGATTGCCTTGGGCAATTTCGATGGTCTGCATGCGGGCCACAAGGCAGTGATAGCGGCTGCCCGCGAGGCGGGTGGGGGATCTTTCTCCGTGGCGACCTTCGAGCCGCCCCCGCATGCCTATTTCCGGCCAATGGACCCGCCTTTCCGGATCTTCCGGCCCGAGCGTCGCAATGCGGCTATCCTGGCAGAGGGGGCCGAGTCGGTCTTCGAACTGCCCTTCAATGGCGAGATGGCCTCCAAGACGGATGAGGAATTCGTTCGGCAGGTGCTGGTGGAGGGGCTGGGCGTCAGCCATGTCTCCGTCGGGTTCGATTTTCGTTTCGGTCGCGGGCGTATGGGTCATGCCCAGCGGCTGGCGAGTCTCGGGCGCGCGCTTGGCTTTGGCGTCACGATTGTCGAAGAAGTCCAGAATGAAGATGAAAAGGCCTCTTCCACGGCCATAAGACAGGCGCTGAGAGCCGGCGAGCCGGAAGCGGCGGCCGCAATCCTTGGGGGACCTTGGATCGCAGATGGCCCGGTGCTGAAAGGCGAACAGAATGGCCGCAAGTTTGGCTATCCGACGGCCAATACCAATCTCGGGGAATTGATCCATCCGAAATACGGTGTCTATGCCGTAAAAGTGCGCATTGACCGGACGGGTGACTGGATGCCGGGCGTGGCCAATTTCGGACGCACACCGACCACAGGGCTGCGTGATCCGCTCCTTGAGGCGCATATCTTTGATTTCGTAGGGGATATTTATGGCCGCTGGATGGAAGTCCAGATGCTGTCCTATCTGCGACCGGAACTGATGTTTGACAGTCTGGACCTGATGGTGGTCCAGATGGGGAAGGATGTAATAGAGGCAAAACGGCGGTTGAAGGCGTCCTGATTAATTCAGGTTATTGTCAATTCGCGGCCATAATCCATTCGTAAGCAACTGATGCACTGGTTAGAGGGACGACCATGTTGACACGGTTACTAAGTGCCGGACTGGTTCTGGCGTTGGCGCCTCCTGCGTTCGGGCAGGCCGATCCCGTTGAGCCGGCCGAGATCAAGCCGATCCAGATCATTCAGTCGATCACAATGGATGATTTGCGGTTCATGCTGGACGAATTGGGCGCGCAGTTCGTTGCAGCCGGTCGCACCGGCGACGGCGCGCCTTTCGTATTCGGCCAATTCGATGACGGCCTGACCTTTGGCGCCTACGCGGTCTGCGCAGGGCCGGATGGCACGGATTGCCGGGGCCTCGAAATGATGGCGGTTTATGGCTCCAGCGCGAGCAGTGACGTGATTTCCGGCATCGACCGGGACTATCCCGCCATCTCCCTCTACAAATCTGATACCCAGAAGGTTCGCGTGTCCCGCTATGTGATCCTCGATCATGGCATCAGCTGGGACAATCTGCTGGAGAATGCCAGCGTCTTCCGGATGCTCTGCGGCAAGGTTTCGGAGCGTCTGGCTCATTTGCCTGGGGCCGAGGTTGAGGCTGAGTGGAAATAGTGACTCATTAAGCCGCGCCTGCTACGGAAACGGCATGGCACGGACATGTTTCATTCGAATTAGCCGCCCGGCTGCGCGCTGACCCGGTTTCCGGAGCCGCGAAGCCGGGAGCCCATGC
>DHZF01000012.1:0-3136 GCA_002414505.1 Hyphomonas sp. UBA5111
TAAGGCCCGACCGGGTGTTGGCGTCGAAACGATACCCCCATCTGCTTGCGACTCAGCACAAGCCACACCTTGTATTCCGTCTTTGATGCAGACTGGCGAAGGGCGCGGGCGCGGCGGGTGTGTTCAGGCGTGCGCGAGAACTTGTCCGCCATGCTGCGTCAGCCGCCCGTGCGGAAGGCCTTGCGTCCGAAATAGGCGTTCTTGGGGGCGGGGGGCGTGTCGTCCGGGCTCGTGTCCTCGGCGGCCTTGGCCGGTTCGGTGGGCGCAGGATTGGTGCCGTTCATCAGGCCGCGGATCCAGGCGCAGGCAGCCCCGGCGGTAGAGACTTCGAGATCCGGCACCGACCGGTCCATGCGGCGCGCCAGCTGGCGGGCCTGATGGGCGGTGAGGGATTTCAGCGTGGTCTCGAACAGGTCGCGGCCGACCGTTTCGCGCAGGGCCTTCATGTCGTCCGTCGTCTGACCGGCCGAGATCATCAGCTTCTTGACCAGCAGCATGGTCGCGGCGGCGAAATCCTTCTCGCCAAGCCTGGCAAACCGGTCGCGCTGGCCCAGCAGGGATTCCAGCGCCTTGGCGCTTGGGGGTAGGGCGGTCTCGCTCATTGAATCTTCTCCCGCACTTCCTTGAGAAGGCTCTCGACAATGCCGAGCGCGTCGCCGGGCCATTTGGCCTGCAGCGTCGGCTCCGGGCCAAGCTCGATCGGGTTGGTGGCAAAGCCCTGCTTCATCGGGACGACCGTATTGAACATGTCGAATTCGGTTTCCTTGGCACTGGCCGCTTCGCGCATGGCGTTCAGCACGACCTGCTGGTGCGGGGTGCCATCATAGCGGGTGGCGAGGACGCAGGGCAAATTCTCGATGTCCCGGCCGCGCAGATTGCGCATGATGTCACCGGTGAACAGGTCGAGGCCGAGCGTGGACATGAAGTCCGGAATCGTCGGTACAATGATGAGGTGGCTGGCGGCCAGCACGGTTTCGGTCATCACCGAGATGCCCGGAGGGCAGTCGCAGATGATGACGTCATAATCGGCCTTCAGCTTCTCGAAATCGTCGCGCATGCGGCGGCCGACCTGGCCCTGCAGCGCTTCCATCGAATAGCCCTTGGCGGTCAGCTCATAGATCAGCTCGCGCTCGGTCTTGCGCAGGCGCGGCGAGGACGGGATCAGGTCCAGTTCCAGCGGCTTGCCATTATAGGTGACGTCGGAGGCATCGGTGACGATGAAGTCTGACAGGCGCTTGTGCTCGCCGGCGAAGAAATTCTCCAGCAGCCAGTCGGAAATCGTGACGTAGTCATTGATCGCCTGGAACAAATGCTCGTCGCCCTCATGGCCATAGACGAGCAGGGAGGCGTTGGCCTGCGTGTCGAGATCCACGACCAGTGTGCGGAAGCCATTGGCGGCAAAAGCCTCAGCCAGACTGACACAAGTGGTGGTTTTACCAACGCCGCCTTTGGAGTTGGCGACGGAAATGACACGTGCCGACATTCTGTTAGCTCCTTCGCCCCTGATCGAATGGCGAAAAAGCAGATTTGGGCGGGTCTGGCTATGGCTGCGGGGGAATAAAATACAGGGAAAATTTTGCTCCAATCCTCAGCTTTCTCTCTTTAGCGGGCTGATTTTCTGCGAGTTTTTTCGGCTGAATCCGATGGGGCCGGTGGGGATTTAATTTCTGCTCATCAACGCAAAAGGAGCAGCGCCCCTCATGAACCCGATCTGGCCTTTCAGCCGCCGCCCCCGCGAGGCGAAATCTGCGCCGCCCCTGGTCGCGCTCTCTGACGTCGGGGCGGCCCGCTGGGGCAGCCGGGACGGCGCGGCGCTGACGCGGGACGGCTACCTCGCCAATGCCATCGCCTATCGCGCGGTGCGCATGGTGGCGGAGGCGGCGGCCTCGGTCCCGCTGGTCACGGCGCATGAGGGGGCAGCGCGCCTGATCCGCCGACCGCAGCCCGATGGCGTCGCGGCGGAAGTGTTCGAGGCGGTCTATTCACAGCTGCAGCTGACCGGGAATGCGTTCCTGGAAGGCGTGCGGCTGGAGGCGGAAGACGGGGCCGGTGTCTCGGCGCTCTACGCGCTCAGCCCCTCGGCGATGCGGCCGGTGTCGGATGCGCGGGGCTGGGTCGAGGCCTGGGCGGTGCGCGAGCGCCACGGCGAGCGGCTGATCCGGCGCGATGCCGAGACGGGCTGGAGCCCGGTGCTGCATCTGAAACTGTTCAACCCGGTCAGCGACACGCTGGGGCTTCCCCCGCTGGGCGCCGCAAGGCGGGCGCTGGATTTGCACAATGCGAGCGCCGATTGGGCCAAGGCCCTGATCGACAATTCGGCCAAGCCGTCCGGCGCGCTCGTCTATGGCGGGCATGGGCGGATGCCGCCGGACCAGTTCGACGCGCTGAAGGCCGAGCTGGAAGGCATGTATTCCGGCGCGGCGAATGCGGGGCGGCCGCTCTTGCTGGAAGGCGGGCTCGACTGGCGGCCGATGTCGCTGTCGCCGGCCGAGATGGATTTCCTTCAGGCGCGGCATGGCGCGGCGCGGGAGATTGCGCTGGCGCTGGGTGTGCCGCCCATGCTGCTCGGCATTCCGGGGGATAATACGTATTCGAACTACAAGGAGGCGAACCTTGCCTTCTGGCGGATGACCGTCTTGCCGCTGGTGCAGAAGATGGCGGCGGCGCTGTCGGCCTGGCTGGATGTGCCGTTCGGCGCGGAGGTGGAGGTGCGCGCGGACATTGATCGCGTCCCCGCCCTGTCGGCCGAACGCGATGCGCTCTGGGCGCGGCTTGAGGGCGCGAGCTTTGCGACGGGCGAAGAGAAGCGAAAGCTTGCGGGGCTGCAGCCATGAAGCTCGACCGGAAAGTGACGATCGGATTCCTCGTGGCCGTGCTGGTGCAGACCGGCGGGGCGCTGGTCTGGGCGGGCGCGGCAGCGGAGCTGATCTCGACGCTGGAAGACACGGTCCGGGATCGGCGCAGTGTGGTCGAGCGACTGGCGCGCCTAGAGGAGGGCGTGGACCGGATGGAAAGCCAGCTGGACCGGATCGAGCGGAGACTGGAGGGCGGGGATGAATAGGGGTGTGTTTCCTGGGGGGAGTCCGGTGGACCCCCACCTGTCCTCCCCCTTTCAGGGGGAGGAACGCCAACGGCA
>DHZF01000012.1:3342-48899 GCA_002414505.1 Hyphomonas sp. UBA5111
GTGCGGGCGGGCGCCTTTGCCCGCAGCCTGCAACGGGGCGCGCAATTGCCCATGCTGTTGCAGCACAGACCCGGCGCGATGGCCGGACGCTGGGTGCGGATGATCGAGGATGGGCGCGGGCTCTATGTGCGCGGCCTCGTCGAGGGCGTGGCGGCCCGGTCGATGGTGGCGCAGGGGCTTAGCGGCCTCTCCATCGGGTTTCGTCCGCGCCTCTGGAATGCACGGCGCCCGGATGGGCGGGAACTGGTCGAGGTGGACCTTGTCGAGGTCTCCCTTGTGACCAGCCCGATGCAGGCACGGGCGCGGTTTGCCCTGCTGGGGGCGGAGGCAAAAGCGGCGTGAGACTTTCAACCTGTCATCCCGGCCGAAGCGCCGGGACCCAGATTTCGCCACGCAAGCATGGGTCCCGGATAAGTGCTGCGCACTTTCCGGGATGACAAACTGAATAACCAAACAGGAGACGATATGACCAAGGAAACGAAGATGGCGGGCGGCGGCGATGCCGAACTGATGGCGGCCTTTGCCGCCTATACCGAGGCGAATGATGCCCGTCTCGCGGAGATCGAAGCGAAGGGCGCAAGCGATCCGTTGACGGATGAGCGGCTGTCGCGCATTGACCGGCGGCTCGAAGCGCTGAGCCTGAAAATGGCCCGACCGGAGGCAGGCGAGGGGAAGACCGCCGACGAGGATGCGCGCAGCGCGGCCTGGGGGCGCTATTTGCGCAGCGGCGATGACAGCGGGCTGTCGCGGCTCGACGTGAAGGCGCTGAACACCGGCACGGATGAGCAGGGCGGATATATTGCGCCGCCGGAACTGGACCGGCTGATCGAGTCGCGCCTGCTGGCCGCGAGCCCGATGCGCCAGATTGCGACTGTGCGGCAGACCTCTGCGGGCACCTACAAGAAGCCGGTCGGGCTTGGCGCGGCGGCGAGCTGGGTCGGCGAACAGGTGGCGCGGACGGAGACGGCGCAGTCGGGGCTGTCCCTGCTCGAATTCCCGGCGGGCGAGTTGTACGCCATGCCTGCGGCGACGCAGACCCTGCTGGAAGATTCCTATGCCGATATTGATGCCTGGCTGGCCGATGAGGTGGAGGCCGCCTTTGCGGCGCAGGAATCGGCGGCCTTCATCAGCGGCGATGGCGACGGCAAGCCGAAAGGCTTTCTCGATTATGAGATTGTCGCCGAGGCGAGCCATGTCTGGGGCAAGGTGGGCTCGGTGGCCGGGGACTTTACCGCCGCCGATGCGGCCGACCAGCTGATCGATCTGATCTACACGCCGAAGGCACAGTTCCGCGCCAATGGCCGTTTCGTGATGAACCGGCGCACGGTGGCCGCCGTCC
This sequence comes from Hyphomonas sp. UBA5111, assembly GCA_002414505.1. Classification (GTDB taxonomy): domain Bacteria; phylum Pseudomonadota; class Alphaproteobacteria; order Caulobacterales; family Hyphomonadaceae; genus Hyphomonas. Next base: position 4,682 of record DHZF01000012.1, read on the forward strand.
GCAAGCTGAAGGATGTGGACGGGCGGTATATCTGGCAACCGGGCACGGGCGGCGAGCCCGCCACGATCATGGGCTATCCGGTGACCGAGGCCGAGGACATGCCGGACATCGGCACGGGCAATGCGGCCATCGCCTTCGGGGATTTCCGCCGCTTCTACCTGATCGCCGACCGGCAGGGCGCGCGCGTACTGCGCGATCCATACTCCGCCAAGCCCTTCGTCCTGTTCTACACGACCAAGCGCGTCGGCGGCGGCGTGCAGAATTTCGACGCTGCGAAAGTGATGGTGTTTTAGCGCGCCGCTTACCTGCGTCATCCCCGACCGCGAAGCGGTCTGGGGACCCATCACCGGACGCTGCCTCACATATATGGGGCGCGTTCAGGAGATGGGCCCCCAGACGGGCGGGGCCCGTCGGGGGTGACGTTCCACTGAAAATTCAATCTCAATCCAACCAAAGGAAACCCAAATGTTCGAATCCATTCTCACCACCCTCATCCGCCAGGCCGCGCTGCTCACCGGCCCGCAGCAGGAGGAATTCACCACAAAGATCGCCGAAGCGCTCTCGACCCTGATCAATTCCACCGAGACCGAGATCGACAATGAACTCGTCCGCAGCGTCGCCCTGCCCATCGGGGGCACGCTGATCGAGAAGCTGGAGGGGCTGGTTTAGGTGGCGAACGAAATGGCGGCCCGAGTGATGAGCCAAACCAAACCTCCCACAGGTCCCGCCCATTTCAACCATCTGGGCGGGTCATCCGGGAACCACCGTTTCTTGGGGTTCTGATTATTCACGGTTCTCTCCTTTCAAAAAAATCTTTGAAAAGAGGATTTTTAAAAGGTGCCTACAGGACCAAGGCCTGTCAACGCGATTAACGGAGTATTCCCCAGCACTCCACAAAGAAAAATTTAGTGCACTGAAATAACTAAATTTATTTCGTGCCCAATCGAGCTCATATTTTGAGGAAACAGCAAATGAACAATCTGACGGTGATCTCACCGCCGGACGGGGAGGCTTTGTCTCTCGATGCGGCGAAGGCCTATCTGCGTATCGGCCATGCGGGCGAGGATGATCTCGTGACCGGCCTGATCGTGTCGGCGCGGGCGCGGCTGGAGGCGGAGACGGGGCTGGCGCTCATCACGCGCACGGTGAAGCGGCGGTTTGACCGCTGGCCATCGGGCGTGACGCGGACCGGCCTGCGGCTCGTGCCGGGGCCGGCCACAGCGCTGGTCTCGGTCGAGACCGTGGATGCGGACGGCGCAGCGCAGCTTTACACGGCGCGGTTTGCGCTCAGCGGCGGGCGGTTGAGGCTGAAGCCGTTCGTGACGCTGCCGCCCATTCCGCCGGGCGGGCATGCGGACGTGACCTTTGTCACCGGCTATGGCGCGGCGGCGGATGTGCCGGAGGATCTGGTGCAGGCGCTGAAGCGGCTGGTGCTGGCGGCCTATCGGCGTGAGGCGAGCGAGGCACTGCCGGACGAGGTCCGCGAAATTCTCGCCGCGCGGCGGGAGCGTCGGATATGAGCGCGGAGGCCGCCATCCAGGACGCGTTGATGGCGCTGCTGCGGGCAAATGCCGGCGTGCAGGCAATCTTCGGGGCACCGGCGCGCGTGTTCGATGCGGAGAGCGATGCGCCGATCTTCCCCTATGCGCAATTGGAGCGCCATGAAGTGACCCCCGCCGGGGCGGCGCTGGTGGACGGGCATGAGCACAGGCTGACGCTTGCCGTGTTCAGCCGGGAGGACGGGCTGATAGCCGCGAAGGCGGCGGTGGCAGCCTTGCGCGCGGCGGTGGAGGGCGCGGACTGGAGCGTGCCGGGTGTGCATGTGGTGATGGCGCATGTCGTCTATGGCGATGTGATGCGCACCACCGACAAGCGCGCCTTTCGCGGAATTATTCGCATTCGGATCATATCGGAGGAGGCAGGCTGATGGCGGGCCAGAGGGGCAGGGACATCCTGCTGAAGATTTCAGACGGCGCGGGCGGGTTCACCACGCTGGCCGGCGTGCGGGCCAGCCGTATCCAGCTGTCGGCGGGCACGGTGGATGGCACAAGTGCCGACAGCGCCGAGGCCTGGCGCGAACTGGTCGAGGGGGCGGGCATCAAATCCGCCCGCGTGACGGGGCGCGGTGTGTTCAAGGACGCGGCTTCGGATGCGCGGATGCGGGCCGTGTTCTTTGGCGGAGAGGCGCCGGACTGGCAGCTCGTCCTGCCGGATTTCGGCACGCTGGAAGGCGCGTTCCAGATCAGCGAACTGAGCTGGAGCGGCGCGCATGATGGCGAGGCGGAGTTCTCTGTCACGCTGGAGAGCGCGGGTCTGCTCGCCTTTGAGGTGCTGCCATGAATGCGGCGCGGGGCGAGACCGGACTGGTGATCGGCGGCGTGGCGCGCCGGCTCTGCCTGACGCTCGGCGCGCTGGCCGAGATCGAGGCGGCGTTTGGCTGCGCGCGGATGAGCGAGCTGGAAGCGCGGATGCGGGCACTGTCTGCGGCGGATCTGCTGGTGGTGGTGGCGGCCCTGTTGCGGGGCGGCGGCGAGGGCGAACTGGCGACGCGCTTGAGTGAGCAGGATGTGGCGCCCGGCGCCGCGGCGCGGGCCGTGGCCGAAGCGTTCCGGTTGGGGCTCGCGGGGTGATGCTTCCGTGGGCGGAGATGATGCGGTCGGCATTGGCGGCCGGGATCGGGCCGAAGGCATTCTGGCGGCTGTCGCTGACGGAATGGCGCTGGCTCGCGGCGCGCCGGGCAGGGCTGAAGGCGGGACGGCTGCAGGAATTGATGGCGGCATTCCCGGATGAGGAGGAGACTCAATGAATGACTTCGACAAAGACCTGAACACCGCCGGGGATGCGCTGCGCAGCCTGGCCGAGGGGCCAGGCGTGCAGGCGGCTGAGGCGCTGGAGGCCGCCTTCGGGCGGGCCGGGCAGAGCATCGAGACAGCGCTGGGACAGGCGGCGCGCTCGGGCGAGCTGGACTTCGAGCGTATGGCGGAAAGCATCCTGAAGGATCTGGCGCGCGTCGCCGCCGAAAGCGTTGCGGCGATGGCAGGCGCGCAGAGCGGCGCCCAGCATGCGGTGACGCTGAACATGAATTATGCGCCGGGGACGGAGCCATCCGGGCGCGAGAGCGAAGCGGCAATGAGCGCGATGCTGGCGCGGCTCGTGGCGGGCGGAGGGCGGTTCCTGTGAGCTTGGCGAATTTCCATGAGGTGCGTTTCCCGGTGCCGCTGGCACTGGCAGCGACAGGCGGGCCGGAACGCCGTACGGACGTGGTGACGCTGGCGAGCGGAGCCGAGGCACGCAATGCGGTCTGGGCCGGCTCGCGGCGGCGCTGGGATGTTGGCAGCGCGGCGCTGAAGCTGGACGCGCTGCAGGCGCTGGTCGCTTTCTTCGAGGCGCGCGGCGGGCGGCTGCACGGGTTCCGGTTCCGGGATGCGCTGGATGATCGGTCGTGCGCGGTCGGCGAGATGCCTTCGGCCACAGATCAGGTGATTGCGACGGGCAATGGGGCGCAGACGCAGTTCCAGCTGATGAAGATGTATGGCGCGTATTCACGGCGTATCCTGAAGCCGGTGGCGGGCAGCGTTCTGGTCGCGGTGAACGGCGTCGCAATTCCCTTCAGCGTGGACGAGACGAATGGCGAGGTCACGCTGGACAGCGCGCCGGAGCCGGGCGCCGTGGTGAGTGCGGGCTTCCGGTTCGATTGCCCGGTGCGGTTCGATACGGACCGGCTCGACATCACGCTGGAAGGCTTTGGCGCGGGCAAGGCGTTGCGTGTGCCGCTCATCGAGCTGGTGGGATAGACACTATGCGGATCATCGAGCAGGAATTTGCGGGGCGACTGGCGAGCGGCGCCGCGACGACGTGCCTCTGCTGGAGGCTGGTGCGGGCGGACGGGTTTGTGCTGGCGGTGACCGAGCATGACCAGGCGCTGGACGTGGACGGCACGCTCTACCAGCCCGGCGCGGCGCTGGAGGGGGCGAGCTTTGCCCAGTCGGCGGATCTCAAGCCCGGCCATGCGGCGGCGGGCGGGGCGCTGGCGCATGAGGCGATTACGGAAACGGACCTCGCGGATGGCCTGTGGGATGGCGCGCGGGTTGAGGTGATCCGCGCCGACTGGCAGCGGCCGGACCTGTTCGTGAGTGTATGGAGCGGGCGGCTCAGCGAGGTGACGCGCGGCGAGACCGGGTTCGAGGCGCAGCTGGTCAGTCGGAAGGCGGAATTCGAGCGGCCGCTGGGCCGGGTCTATGCGCGCCAGTGCGACGCCGTGCTGGGCGATGCGCGCTGCGGCGTGGATGTGGGCGGGTTTCCGGGGCTGAGCTGCGATCACCGATTTCAGACGTGTTCGGAGGTTTTCGGAAATGCGGAGAGTTTTCGCGGCTTCCCGCATTTGCCGGGGGCGGATTTCGTGCTGCTCGGCCCGGCGGCGAGCGGCAATGATGGGGGCAGGCGATGAGGCGGGACGAGATCGTGGTGGCGGCGCGCGGCTGGCTGGGCACGCCCTATCGCCATCAGGCGAGCCGCAAGGGCGCAGGCTGTGATTGTCTCGGCCTCGTGCGCGGGGTCTGGCGGGAGCTGGTCGGGCCAGAGCCCGCGCGCCTGCCGCCCTATACGCCGGACTGGGCTGAAGTGACGGGCGAGGAGATGCTGCTGGCGGCAGCGGGGGCGCATTTGCGGGAAGTGCCGCTGGGCGAGGCGCAGGCAGGCGATGTGATGGTGTTCCGTATGGCGACAGGGGTGCCGGCCAAGCATTGCGGCGTGCTGAGCGGCGAGGGCGCGCTGGTGCATGCCTATTGGGGCCGGGCGGTGGTGGAGACGCGGCTTGTGCCGTGGTGGCGGAGGCGGGCGGTGGCGGCGTTCGCCTTTCCCGGTGTGGAGGATTAGGCATGGCGCAGATCGTGTTTTCGAGTGTCGGGCAGGTGATCGGACAGCAGGCGCTGCCGCACGGGCTGACCCTGCTGGGGCGGCAGCTGTCCGGCGCAGCGATTGGCAAGTCGCTCGGCAGTTTGGCCGGGCAGGCGGTGGGCGCGTATTTTGCGCCGGCGCAGGAAGGGCCACGCGTCAAATCCCTGCCGGTGATGGAGGCGCGCGAGGGGGCGGGACTGCCCTCGGTCTACGGCCGGATGCGGGTCGGCGGGCAGGTGATCTGGGCCGCGCGCTTCAAGGAGACAAAGACCACGCGGCGGGCGAGCAGCAAGGGCGGGCCGAAGCTGACCGAATACGACTATTCGGTCAGCTTTGCCGTGGGGCTCGGCGAAGGGCCGATTCTGGGCGTGCGGCGGGCCTGGGCGAATGGTGAGGCGTTTGACCTGTCGGGTATCGTGCACCGGGTTTATCCGGGCGATGAAGCGCAACTTCCCGACCCGCTGATCGAGATGATCGAAGGCGTGGCACCTGCCTATCGCGGGACGGCCTATATCGTGTTCGAGGATTTGCCGCTGGAGGCATTTGGCAACCGGCTGCCGCAGCTTTCCTTCGAGGTCGAGCGCGTGCCGCCGGGCGGGTCAGAGCCGGGGCTGGCTGATGTGGTGACGGGCGTGAACATCATTCCGGCATCGGGCGAATTCGTCTATGCGACCGAGATCGTGCGGGAACAGAGGTTTCCGGGACATGAGCGCGCATTGAATGCGTGGTCCGGCGAGGCGCGGGCGGATTTCCTTGTGTCGCTGGACCAGTTGGAGAGTGATCTGCCGAACGTATCGCGCGCGGCGCTGACGGTCGGATGGTTCGGGACGAGTATCGAGGCGGGGGCGTGCGAAATCCATCCCGGCGTGGAAACGCGCGAGCGGGTGACGGTGCCCTATGCGTGGGAGGTGGCGGGCGTCGCGCGGGGCGATGCCTATGTCATTTCCCGCGATGAGGACGGCCATCCGAATTATGGGGGCACGCCTGCAGACCGGTGCGTCATCGGGGCGATACAGGAGATGAAAGCGCGGGGCCTGTCTGTCACGCTGTCGCCCTTCCTGTTCATGGATACGCCCGGCTTTCCGTGGCGGGGGCGGATCGGCGTATCGGCAGATGGCACCGCGGCGGCGCGCAGTGAGATCGAAGCGTTCGTGAACGGAGCGAACGGGTTTCGGAATCTCATCCTGCATCATGCGCAGCTGGCCGCCGAGGCGGGCGGCGTCGAAGCGTTCCTGATCGGCAGCGAAATGGTCGGGCTCAGCCGGGTGCGGGACGCGGCGGGCGCGTTCCCTTTTGTCGAGGCGCTGGTGGCGCTGGCGGCGGAGGTGAAGGCGATCCTGCCGGGCGCACAAGTGTCCTATGGCGCGGACTGGACCGAATATGGCGCCTATGCGCCGGGGGACGGATCGGGGGACGTGCTGTTCCCGCTGGATACGCTCTGGGCGAGTGCATCTGTCGATTTCGTCGGCGTCGACTGGTATCCGCCGCTGGGGGACTGGCGCGACGGGAACGATCATCTCGATGCGCTGGCCGGATATGCCGCGGCGGACGATCCGGCCTATCTGGCATCGCAGATCGCAGGCGGGGAGGCATATGACTGGTATTATCCGGACCAGGCGGCGCGCGACGCGCAGGACCGTACACCGATCATCGACACGGCGCATGGCGAGCATTTTGTGTTCCGTCAGAAGGATATCGCCGGCTGGGCAGGCGCGTATCATCACGAACGTCCGGGCGGGGTGCGCAAGGCATCACCGACGGGCTGGGTGCCGGGGACGAAGCCGGTGCGCCTGACCGAGATCGGCTTTGCGGCGGTCGACAAGGGCGGCAATGCGCCGAATGTGTTTGTTGATCCGAAAAGCAGCGAGAGCGCGCTGCCGCCCAATTCGAGCGGGGCGCGGGACGAGGTATTTCAGCGCCGGGCGCTGGCGGCGGTGTTGCCGTATTGGGAGGCGAGCCCACTGGTCGAGGCGGCTTATGTCTGGGCTTGGGACGGGCGACCCTTTCCGGCCTGGCCGCTGAAGGAAGAGGTCTGGAGCGATGGCGGCAACTGGGCACGCGGGCACTGGCTGAACGGGCGGTCGGGCCTTGCGCCGCTGGCCGATGTGGTGGCGGATTTCTGCGCGCGAGGCGGCGTGGACGCGGTGGATGTGTCGGGGCTGGACGGGATTGTCGAGGGCTATGGGCTCGACGGGGTGCATTCGGTGCGGGCGGCGCTGGAGCCGCTCAGGGCAGCCTATGGCTTCGAGTGCGTGGAGCGCGGCGGGGCGCTGGTCTTCCGCATGGCGGGCGAAGGGGGCGTTCTGGATGTGGCGCCCGGCGCATTGGTGGAAGGCGGACTGAAGAAGACCCGCGCCCTGCTCGACAAGGCGCCGGCGCGGCTCAGGCTGATGCATGTTGATCTTGAGGCGGACTACCAGCCGGGCATGGCAGAGGCACGAACAGAGGGCGGCGATCCGCGTTTGGTGCAGGATGTGGCCCTGCCGCTGGCGCTGGGGGCGAGCCGGGCGGAGGCGGTGGCCGGGGCGCTGCTGGCATCGGCGGCAAGTGGGGAGACGGCCATCTGTGCGCTGTCACTGTCGGCCCTCGCCTTGGAGCCGGGGGATGGGTTGCGCGTGGAGGGCGGGCCGGTCTGGCGGGTCACGGATGTTGTTGCCCGGGGCGGCGTGCGGGCGCTGACCTGCCGGGAGGAGCTAGCCGCAATGCCGCGTGTGCGGGCTGGCGAGGCGGGCAGCGCGCCGCCGCCCGCGCCTGTATTCGGCGGGGTGGACCTTGTCGTCATGGATGCACCGAGCCTGCCGGAGTTTGGCGAAGGCGTTGGGCCGCTGGTGGCGGCATGGGCCGATCCGTGGCCGGGTGAGGTGGTCGTGTCAGCCGGCCTGGCCGAAGATGCGCTCAGCGAGGCGGTGCGGCTCGACCGGCCGGCGGTGATCGGGCGGCTGGTGGAGGCATGTGGGGCCGGGCCGGTCGGGCGGTGGGACCGCGCAACTGCGCTGAGCGTGTATTGTCCGGGTGGGGAGTTTGCGAGCCTGCCGGAAGCGCTGGTCTTTTCCGGCGGCAATGCGGCGCTGCTGGAGACAGTTGCGGGCTGGGAATGTGTGCAGTTTGAACGGGCACACCTGATCGCGCCGGACACATGGCGGCTGACCGGGCTGTTGCGGGGACAGCGAGGGAGCGTGCCCGGCAATGCGGCGATAGGGGCGCGGCTGGTGATACTGGATACGGCGGTGGCGCGGGCGAGCCTCCACGGGGAGGCCTATGGGGCGGAGCTGGTCTGGCAGGCCGCGACGGATGATACCCCGCAAACGGCCATGTTCGAGGACCGTGCGGGCCTGCCCTGGCCTGTGGCGCATCTGCGGGTGCGGGATGGCCAACTCCGCTGGACCCGGCGCGGGGCGGGTGTGCCAGAAAGCTGGGCCATGCCGGAGGCGGAGAATGCGGGCCGGTTTGCCGTGGAATTCGACATGGGCAGCGGGTTTGGCGCGCAGAGCGTGGTGGAGGTGCCCTTTGCAAACTGGGTGGAGGGCGCAATGGCGGCGCGGGTGGCGGAGATCGGGCAGGATGGGCGGACCGGCTTGTGGGCCGTCATTTGAGGATTAGCAGGCTGCCAAACAGGAATGCATTGGGGCACCGCTCGATCCGGTAAGGTAATATCCGGGTTTCATTACGGGTCGGGACATCCTAACTGTGATCGGATATCAGATTCGTGACTGGAAGGATTTTCCGCCCTTGGCCCTCGACCCCTATAAAGTGCTCGGCGTTGACCGCTCGGCCAGCGAGGCCGAAATCAAGAAGGCACATCGCCGGAAAGCGAAGGATTTGCATCCCGACCAGAATCCGGACGATCCCAAAAAGCTGGAAGCTTTCAAACAGGTCTCGCAGGCGTGGGACATTCTTGGTGACAAGGAAAAGAGAGCCAAGTTCGACCGCGGCGAGATTGACGGCGATGGCAATCCGACAGGGTTCGGAGCCGGCGGATATCCGGGCGGCGGCGGGGGCTTTCCGGGCGGCGGAGGCCAGCGCTGGGAATCGCGCGGCGCGGGCAATCCGTTTGGCGGCGCGCAGGGCGACCCCTTCGAAGATATCCTGTCCGGCATGTTCGGCGGCGGCCGGTCCCGGCGCAGCGGACCGGTCAAGGGCCGGGACGTGCGCTATCGCGTGACCATCGATTTTGCCGACGCCGTGACCGGCGCGCGTCGTCGCATGACCATGGCCGACGGCACCGCGCTGGATGTGAACATTCCGGCGGGGATCGAAAGCGGCCAGACCTTGCGCCTGAAAAGCCAGGGCCAGGCTTCGCCGAATGGCGGCCCGCCGGGTGATGCCCTGCTCGAAGTCGAAGTGACGGCGAGCAAGGTATGGGAGCGCGACGGCAAGGATTTGCGCATGACCGTGCCGATTGACCTGAAAATCGCGGTGCTGGGCGGCAGTGTCGAGGTGAAGACGCCCTCCGGCCCGGTGACGCTGAAAGTGCCGGCGGGATCGAATACGGGCTCTCAGCTTCGCCTGCGTGGCAAGGGCGTTCAGACCTCCACTCCGGGCAATCTGTATGCGCGGCTGGAAATCGTGCTCGACGATCCGAAGGACGAGGGATTGAAGGCCTGGGCGGAAGGCCGCTAGGCGCTTTCTGATTCAAAGAGCAGACTGTCGGCCATGACGCGGGCCACCATATCCTCGAACGGCGCAGGCGCCGCAATCAGAAAGCCTTGCAATTCCTCACATGACAGCAGGGCCAGGGCTTCCGCCTGGTCCTCGGTCTCGACCCCTTCGGCCACGACCGCGATGTTCAGCGAATGGGCAAGATGGATGATCGCCTCGACGATGGCGCGGGATTTCACATTGGCATTCATGGACATGACGAAGGACCGGTCGATCTTGATCCGGTCGAACGGGAATTCCTGAATATAGCTCATCGAGGAATAGCCGGTCCCGAAATCATCGAGTGAGATCTTGATGCCGAGCGCCTTGAGATCGAGCAGGATGCTGGTTGCCAGCTGGGTGTTGTTGATGATCGCCGTTTCGGTGATCTCCAGTTCAAAGCGGCCCGGCTCCAGTCCGGATTGTTGCAGGGCCGTTTCGACGTGGAGAACAATCTCCGGGTCCAGCAGCTGGCGCGCCGACAGATTGACGGAAACGGATTCCCCGCCGGACCACCGGCTGGCGGCGTTGCAGGCGGCATAGATGGTCCACCGGCCAATGTCGCAGATCAGCATACTCTGTTCCGCCAGCGGGATGAACTCGTCGGGACTGACGAGGCCCACGGTCGGACGATTCCAGCGGATCAGGGCTTCGCGACCGACAACGGCCCGGGTGGACGCGCTGACCTTTGGCTGGAAGTGCAGGACGAATTCGTCATTCTCGATGGCCTTGTGCAAGGCGCGTTCGAGATTGCGGGCCTCGATCTGTTGCTTGTGCAGGTCCGCATCGTAGAAACGGATACAGCCCCGACCGTCGGACTTGGCAGAATAGAGTGCCCGGTCGGCAAAGGTCAGGATGCGCGCAGGGCTGGACGCGCCGGGCGGGACGTTCACAACCCCGATGCTGCCGCCGCACTTCACCATGCGGCGCCCCATGGACATGGGCTCCGAAAGGGCGGCCAGGATCCGATTGGCCACCTCGGCCACTTCTTCAGCCGTGATGCGGTCGCGTAGCAGGACCGCGAATTCATCCCCGCCCAGGCGGGCGACCGTATCCGTGTCCGTGAGCTGGTTGGAAATGCGGCGGCCCATGGCCTTCAGCAGCGTGTCGCCCGCGCCGTGGCCGTACTGGTCGTTGATTTCCTTGAACTCATCCAGGTCGATGATCATGACGGCGAGGTCATTGGGACGCCGCGTCTCGCGTCCGACAGAGGATTCCAGCTCCATGTTGAAGGAGATGCGGTTTGGAAGACCGGTCATCGAGTCGCGATAGGCCAGCGTGCGTACCCGGGCTTCGGCGCGAACGCGCTGGGTGATGTCGTGGACCGCGAAGACAATGAAGACCTCGTCCTTTTCCTCGACGCAGCGACTGGAGATCATGGCGATCATTTCCCGGCCGTCCTCGAAGCGGATGCGGCGTTCGCCATAGTCCCGGTCGTCCTTCAGCGTGACCACGTCATCCTCGATCTGCAGCAAGGTCTGGATGGCGCGACCGCGAAGATCGGGCAGGCGGCTGCGGTCCGATATCTGACCGAGGTCGCGCAAATTATCGAGGTCGCTTTTCCGGTCACTGAACATGATCTGTGCGGAGACATTCGTGTGCAGCACGGCGCCTTCAGGCGAAACCATGAACAGGCCTTCGCTGCTGGAATCGGCCAGTACGGACAGTTTGCGCCGCTCTGTGTTGCGCAGCCGCTGGAAACGGGAATCCAGACCTGCGGCCATGGCTGACAGGAAGATGATCACCAGCATGGCGATACCGATGATGAGGCTGATCCCGCCGGTCTGGAGCGGAATGAGCGGAGCCTCCAGGCCCTTGATCGGGATCATTGTGGTGCCGGACGCGCTGATAAAGTGAATGGAGAGGACCGCGATCACGCTGGTGGTTGTGGCAAAGGCCGTACTCCAGCGGACATTCGGATTGCCCCCCATCAGATAGGTGCCGGTATAAGCGAGAAAGCCGAGCACGAGCGCGACTGTGACCGACACCCTGTCATATTCGGTCACGGCGGAGGCCTGTAGCGCGGTCATGCCGTAGAAGTGCATTCCCGCCACGGACAGGGTGGCGATGCCCGCACAGACCAGCCTCAAGGGCGCATCGGAATTGAGCCGCAAAAGCAGGGCGGTGAGGATGAAGCCGGACACGGAAATTGCGGCAGAGATGACGGTTCGGCCGCCGGAGAACAGGACTTCGAATCCGGGCTTGTAGCCGAGCAGCGCGATGAAGTGCGTGGCCCAGACGCCGAGGCCAACAACCATGCCGGCAGCGATCGCCCACAAGATCTTGTTGCGTTCGCGCCGGGCGGCCTGGCTGCGGTAGTAGATGACCAGCGAGCAGCAATTACTGAATGCGAGCACAAACAATGCCGCCAGGACATGCTGCCAGTCATGCTCCGTCGTAATGCAATTCAACACGTCATACATGTGAGCGAAGCTCCACTTTTCAGGAGGTCATGGCGGTGATTGCGTTACCAAAAAACGAATCCAACTGCGCAGAAACGGCACATCCCTGGGGGGAAAGCAGTTCGTTTTTGCGGGAGTGGTAATCACCCGGAAACCGTCATTGTGTAGAACACACTGCAGTCCAGGCTGGGCAGACCGAGCCGCCTCGCACCGGGACAAATGTTGGTAAAAAATTTATGGCAGGGGCAATGATGATGGCAACTCAAACGCGAATGCGGCGCCTTCGAAACATGAAACTGGCGCTCTGCGGCATGGCCTGTCTGGCGGGATGCGTGCATCCGGCCCGGCCCGTGTCGCCGATCGAGTCCGATACGCTGGCCTATTCCTCGGCAATTTCCGATGCCCGCCAGGAACAATTGCTGCTGAACATTGTCCGCTTGCGCTACAATGATCCGGTGACCTTCGTGGATGCCGAGCGGATCACGACGACCGAGAACACGATGGTGAATGGCGCGCTGGCCTCTGCGTTTGCGCTCAGCGGGCAGGATCTCGACCAGGTGCTGAACGGCAATTTCGGCACCAATATGAGCAGCCAGCCTTCCATCGCCTATTCGGCGCTGCGCGGATCGGACTATGCCCAGCAGATCCTCCAGCCGCTGCCGCCGGCAACCATCTTCCTGATGAGCCAGTCGGGCTGGAGCGTGGAACGGCTGATGCTGTGCTGTGTGTCCCGGATCGGGGATCTGGAGAATGCCCGCGCGGCGGCCGGGCCGACGCCGCCCACCATGCCCGACAATGCGCACTTTCGGGAACTGGCCGCGCTGATGCGGTCGCTGCAGGAGCGCGGGCAATTGCTGGTGCAGGTGAACGATCCCGACGAGACCGAGGAGAATGGGGACGGCAAGCCGCGCGTGATCCTGAAATGGCAGCGCACGACCGACCTCGGCCAGCAATTGGCTGACTTCTTCCGCCGCTACTGGGTGTCCGATGTCAGCGTGATTTCGGGCGACCGCTACATCACCGAGATTTCCACGCGGGGCAATTCACTCGGCGATTATGCGGCCCGCGGCCGCTCCCTGCTTGGCGTGATGTCGGCCCTGTCCCAGTCCGTCCATGTTCCGGACGCGCACAAGGACATCGCCCGCGCGTCACAAATGGCGGTGGAGCCGTCCGCCGATCCCTGCCGCGCGCCGGGCGGATGGCAGGATGTGAATGGTGGCCTGTTCGCCGTGCAGTCGGCCGAGGCGCGCCCCGAAACCGCGTCGATTGCGGTCGAGTACCGGGACTATTGGTTCTATGTCGATGACCGCTGCCATGATGCGAAAGAGACGCTGAACCTGCTGGATCATCTCTATGCGCTGCAGGCGGGCATTTCCTCGGATGCGACCACATTGCTGTTGCTGGGCGGCTAGGCCTGTCGCGGGTACGGCAGGACAGGGGGAATTACGCATCTGCCCGGCGAGCAAAGGCGTGATCACTTTCCACTCTGAAGGGCAGGATTTCCTTTGCCGCGCGCCCTGACCGGCCTATCTTGCTCTTCACAAGATATGGTCAGGGAGGAGAACATGCTCGGCCATCTACGCCAAATCGCGCGTGCACGGACTGTCGAGGAGATGTTCGAGCGATCTGTTGCGGCCCTGACGGAGATCGGGCTGAGCCGGGTCTACTTCCAGGGGCCGATCGGGTCTGATCGTTCGCTGACGCGGAACACGCACAGTTATGGCTTTCCCGAGGTCTGGGCGCAAACCTATGAAGTGCGCTGGCAGGTGCATGATCCGTTTCCTGATGCGGCGGCCCGGTATCCGGGGCCGCTCTACTGGCATCGCCTGCCATCATCCATTGTCCTGAATGCGGACGAACTGGCCTATCTCGACTTCCTGAAACAGAACGGGATGGAACAGGGGCTTTGCATACTCTTGTATGGCAATGCGACCCGTGTCGGGTTTCTCGGCGCCAGTCCTGGTCCGGACGGGCCGGCGGTCGAAACCGTGGACCGGGAATTGTTCCAGTTCATCAGCATGGCGGCCTTCACGCGATATTGCCAATTGGTGACCATGGACCCGGAACTGCCGGTGGCCCTGTCAGGCCGGGAGCTGGACGTCCTGTACTGGATGGCGCAGGGGCGCAGCAATGGCGCCATCGCCGAAGTGCTCGGCATCAGTCAGGATACGGTTAATACATATGTAAAGCGGGTCTTCGCCAAGATGAACGTATTCGACCGGACCTCGGCCGTCATGAAAGGCGTACAACACGGCCTCGTCATTGTTTCCGACCCGATTTCCGAACTGGTGGCGGAGCAGATGCGTGAGAAACGCCACACAGGAAGCTGACCCGGCCAGAATTCCGCTTGTAACTGGCGCGAAGCCGCCACATCATGGCGGTCTGGGGAAGAGGCGCAGACATGCTCGAGAAATTAAAGGCCATCCTGGAGGCGCGGTCACTGCTTGATCTGCGCGAGACGACGATTTCGGCTTTTGGCGAGATGGGCATGCCGCGGGTGTTTTGCCTGTCGCCTGTCGGGCATGACCGCTCGGTCGGCCGGTCAGTGACCAATGCGGGCTTTCCCATGAACTGGGAAACAGCCTATCGCGAGACCCGCCACATGGATGACCCGCTGCCGGATATTTCCGTGCGGATCGGTACGGCGTTTCACTGGCACCGTCTGCCAGGGGATGTCGTGCTCAATCAGGAAGAGACCCAATACCTTGAAGACATGGCCAGCTGGGGCATGGCCAAGGGCATCTGCGTCGCCACCTATGGATCGGCGGCCCGGGTCGGGTTTTTCGGGGCCAGTTCGGAATCCGGCCAAGACGATCTGGACGAGGTTGATCTCTCCGTGTTCCAGATTGTCGCCGAGATTTCCTATGTTCGCTACTGCCAGCTGATCTCGGCGGAATTGCAATATGAAATGAACCTCTCCAGCCGCGAACTCGACGTGCTGCACTGGATGGCACAAGGCCGCAGCAATGCCGGCATCGCGGAGATGCTGAACCTCAGCCAGGAGACGGTCGGCACCTATGTGAAGCGGATCTTTGCCAAGCTGGACGTGTTTGACCGCACGTCCGCTGTGATGAAGGGGGTGATGCGCGGTCTCGTGATCGCTTCCGACCCGAACGTCGAAGCCGCCGCGCAGGCCCGCCGGGCGCGCCGGAACCGGGCATGACCGGACTGCCCGGAAAGCGACCACAGCCGCCTGAATACAACTGAGGGGAAGTGTTCACTTGGTATTCAGAGCTTGATGCCTATACAGCGATGTGATGATACGGATTTCTGCCCTTCTTCTGGCCCTCGGCCTTGTGGTGACGCCGCCGGCGCTCGCCCAGGACTGGCGTAACCAATGGTCGCCGGGCCAGGCGCGTGATTCGGTGCGCGAAGGGAAGACGGTGCCGCTCAGCCAGATTTTCCAGACTCTGAAGCGGCAATATGGCGGCTACCAGCTCGGTGCGGACCTGTACGACAATGGCGGGAAGCCGCAATACAAGATCGACTGGATCACCGGCGACGGCCGCAAGATGCGCTTCACGGTGGACGCCCGAACCGGCGCGGTCCTTGACCGGCAGGGTGCTTGACCCGACATTGATTTTTTAGATCGGAGGGACGCGTCCATGCGTATCCTGGTAGTTGAAGATGATTCTGACTTGCGTCGCCAACTGGCCGACGTGCTCTCGCAATCGGGCTATGCGGTCGACCTGGCTGCCGATGGCGAGGACGGCCATTTCCTCGGTGATACCGAACCCTATGATGCGGTGATCCTGGATCTCGGCCTGCCCAAGATGGATGGGGTCAGCGTCCTGAAGAAATGGCGCGCGGACGGCAAATCCTTCCCGGTCCTGATCCTGACCGCCCGCGATTCGTGGAGCGAGAAGGTGGCGGGCTTTGATGCCGGCGCCGATGATTACCTCACCAAACCCTTCATCACCGAAGAATTGCTTGCCCGCCTGCGCGCCCTGCTGCGCCGCGCTGCTGGCCACTCCGCCGCAACGCTTGAAGCCGGCAAGCTGGTGGTCGACACCCGTGCCGCCCGTGCCAGCGTGAACGGCGAACCGGTGAAACTGACCGCGCATGAATACCGCGTCCTGTCCTATTTGATGCATCATATGGGCCGCGTCGTGCCGCGCACGGAACTGGTCGAGCATATCTATGATCAGGATTTCGATCGCGACTCGAACACGATTGAGGTCTTCATCGGTCGCCTGCGCCGCAAGATCGGCCAGGACCGTATCCAGACCGAGCGGGGCCTTGGCTACCGCCTTGTCGTGCCGGATGCCGAAACCCGCGTCGTCGGATAAGGCCTGCACCGCGCAGGAGCCCGGACCATGAGCGACAGCGCCCTTTCAAACCCGACCCTGCTGGACCGCTGGACGCGCGTGTCATTGGCGCGGCGGATCATGCTGGCGGCGGCTGTGTGGGGACTGGTCGTGCTGGTCGGCGGCGCGCTCGCCTTGTCAGCGGTCTATCGTGCGCAGACGCTCAGCTTGCTGGAAGAGGATCTGGAACAGAACCTTGTTGGCCTGACCCGCGAGATGACCCGCGAAGAGGCGTTTCTTGAGGATGGCCAGGTCACTGATGCCCAGCGCGAATTCTTTCTCGGAGATGTGCGCTTTCGCACGCAATATTCCGGGCGCTACTGGGCTATTGTGGGGGTCAGCTCCGAAGGCGAAATCGCGGGAGACATTCGCTCGCGCAGCCTCTGGGATGAACCTGTTCCCATCAGCGACGGTCAATTGGATCGCACGTTGGCCAATCCCGGGATGACGCAGTTCGGGGACTTTGATCTTGTTGGTCCGGCCGGACAGCATGTGCGCGTGGCGTCTCGCGCGATCCTGATTGCCAATCGTGACACCCCGCTTGTTCTGGTGGCGGCGGCTGACCGCGCGGCCAATGATGCGGCGGCGACGCGCTTCCGGAATTTGTTGCTGGGCACGATGATTGCCTTGTTTGGCGGCGTGTTCGCCGCGATGGTGGCGGGCATTTCATTTTCGCTGCGTCCGTTGCGGCGGATCGGGCACGATGTGGCTGAAGTCCGAGAAGGCACACGCCAGAAATTGTCGGAAGACTATCCGGCCGAAGTGCGCCCGCTGGCGGACGAACTCAACAAGCTGCTCGATCATAACCGGCAAGTCGTCGAACGGGCGCGGACGCATGTCGGTAACCTTGCCCATGCCCTGAAAACGCCGCTCGCCGTGCTCCGCAATGAGGCGACCGGCGATACGTTGCTGGACGATGTGGTGCGCCGCCAGTCGGAAAGCATGCAGACCAATGTCGAGCATTACCTGAAGCGGGCGCAGATGGTGGCGCGTGCCCAGACGCTGGGGGCTCGCACCGAATTGCGCCCGGTCGTCGACGGGATCGCCCGCATGCTGAACCGGCTCTATGATGCAAGGGGCGTCAACGTGTCCGTTGACGGCGGGGCCGGGGCCGTGTTCCGGGGGGAGAAACAGGATCTCGAGGAAATGGTCGGCAATCTGATGGAAAACGCCTGCAAATGGGCTGGCAGCGAAGTGCTGGTGCACATCCATGATGATGCCGAGGCCCTGACCATCGAGGTCGAGGATGACGGCAGGGGCCTGACGCCGGAAGAGCGCGCAGGCGCCCTGAAGCGCGGCGTGCGGCTGGATGAGACCATTCCCGGCACCGGGCTTGGCCTCTCCATCGTCAAGGAACTGGCAGAATTGCACCGGGGCAGCCTGGATCTGGGGGATTCCAGCATGGGCGGCCTGCAGGCACGGCTGAGGTTCCCGAAATCATGACATTGCGGAACGGCATTATTCTCGCGCTCTGTCTCGCTGTGGCGGTGGGCGGATATCTGCTGGTCGGCAAGCCGGGCATGGGCGACCAGCCCATGGCAGACCGGCAGGCGGGCCTGATGGAAAAGGTTCGCACCAATCCGCAATCGCTGACCCCGGCCGAAACCCTGTCGCGCCTTGAAGCGACAGTGAAGGAACGCCCGGACGACCCCCAGCCGCACTATTTCATCGGGGAAATCCTGCACTCACAGGGGCGCACCGCCGATGCTGCGCGGGCCTATCAGTCGGCCCTGCGCCGGGACAATGAGTTCGTTCCGGCCTTGCTGGCGCTGGCAGATTCCCTCGTCGAGCTGAACAATGGCGCCGTCTCGCCGGAGGCGACCCGCCTCTTTGCCAAGGCCTATGAACTGGACGAGACACAGGTGCGGGCAGGCATGTGGGCCGCGATGGGCGCAGCGCAGGCTGGCGACCAGGAAAAGGCCGAACAGGCAATGCGCTACATCTATTCCCGCCTGCCGGAGGATGACCCGCGCCGAGAGCGGTTTGCCCCGATGATTGAGGCGCTCAGCCAGCCGGAAGCCCCCGCCCCTGAGGCGGAATAGACCGGCTGCATCTGCCGCACTCCCCTTTCGGTGCAAGTCCCCCTATAAGTCTGGCCATGCGCGCACGGACACGACGGCTCTACACATTCGGCATTGCGGCGCTGCTGCTTCTCGCGGCGGCGGTGTTGGCATTCTTTGCGCTGCGTGAGAATGCCAATCTGTTCTACACGCCGGAAATCCTCGCGGAAAAAGGCCAGCCCGAAGACGGCAAGGTTGTGAAGGTCGGCGGCTGGGTCGAGCCCGGCTCGCTGGCCTATTCCGAAGACGGCGCGACCATGATCTTTACCGTCATCGACAACAGCCCCCACACGATCCGCGTCAGCTATACCGGCATCGCGCCAGACCTGTTCCGCGAAGGACAGGGCGTGGTGGCAACCGGCCAGTTCGGGCAGGAGGGCGCGTTTACCGCGCGACAGATTCTCGCCAAGCATGACGAGAACTACCAGCCGCGGGAACTGAAGCCGCTGGACGTCGCCGGATGATCGAACTCGGCCATTTCGCGGCCTTTCTTGCGCTGGCGGCAGCGCTGGCGCAGGGCCTGTTCGGCCTGACCGGCCAGCGGCGGCTTGCGGGCCTGGCGGCCTATGGCGGCTTTGCCCTGATGACCATGTCTTTCCTGACGCTGGTCGTCGCCTTTGCCCGGTCGGATTTCTCGGTCGCGCTGGTGGCGAACAATTCCCACACGCTGAAGCCGATGCTCTACAAGATCGCTGGCGCGTGGGGAAACCATGAAGGCTCGATGGCGCTCTGGTGCCTCGTGACCCTGGGCTTTGGCGCCGCAGGGGCGCTGTGGATGCGCACGGGGCGCGACCTGTTCGAGGCGCGCGCGCTGGGCATTCAGGGCCTGCTGGCGGTGGGCGCGCTGGCTTACCTCTTGTTTGCGTCGTCGCCCTTTCTGCGGCTGGACCCGGCGCCGTTCCAGGGCGCGGGGCTGAACCCGCTCTTGCAGGACCCGGCGCTGAGCTTTCATCCGCCCATGCTCTATCTCGGCTATGTCGGCTATTCCTTCGTGTTCGCGCTGGCAGCCGCCGGCATGATGGAGGCGCGGGTCGATTCTGTCTGGGCCAGAGAGGCGCGGCGCTGGTCGCTCGCGGCCTTCATCCCGCTCTCCCTCGGCATCGCGCTCGGCTCCTACTGGGCCTATTACGAGCTTGGCTGGGGCGGCTGGTGGTTCTGGGACCCGGTGGAGAACGCCTCGCTGATGCCGTGGCTGATCGGGGCGGCGCTGCTGCATTCGGTCGTGGTAACGGAAAAGCGTGAAGGTTTCGGGGCCTGGTCGGCGCTGCTGGCCGTGCTCGCCTTCCTGTTCTCGATCATGGGCGCCTTTCTCGTGCGCTCCGGCATCCTGACCTCGGTGCACGCTTTCGCGGTGGACCCGGAACGGGGCACGCTCCTGCTGTTCGGCCTGCTCACCTATGGCGGGTTCGCGCTGGTGCTGTTTGCCATGCGGGCACCGAAACTGCCGGGCGGGAAGCCGTGGATGTTGCTCAGCCGCGAAGGCGCGCTGATGGCGAACAATATTGTGCTGATCGTGGCGGCGCTGACCGTGCTGCTTGGTACGCTGTTCCCGCTGATGGCGGAAGCGGTGGGACGGACGATCTCTGTCGGCGAGCCCTATTTCAATCTCACCTTCACGCCGATGCTGGCGCTCCTGCTGGTCATCCTGCCCGTGGTCCAGGCCTGGGCTTGGGGCAAGGCGGACCTGAAGAACTGGTCGAAATGGGCCATCGGCGGCGCAGCGCTGGCGCTGGCGTTCCTCGCTCTCGGCGTGGGTCTCTGGGACATTTCCATCGGCGCGGCGCTCGGCCTGGCGCTGGGCGTGTGGCTTGTCTTTGGCGCGCTCTGGGAAATAAAGCGCCGGGCGATTACGCCGGGACGGATCTTCCGCCTGCCGCCGCGGGTCTGGGGCATGACGCTGGCACATATGGGCCTCGGCCTGTTCGTGATCGGCGCGGTGGTCGAGACGACCGGCCGCTATGAAACCACGGTGGCGCTGGCGGAAGGCGGATCGGGCACGGTGGCGGGCTGGACCCTGACGCTGGATCAGGTGCGTGCGATCGAAGGTCCGAACTGGTATGCCGACCGGGCGCAGCTGACGGCGACACGCGGGGGCGCAAAAGCGGTGCTGGCCCCGACGAAACGCTATTATCCTGCGGCGCAGATGCCGACGACCGAAACCGCCATCCACAAGACCGGCACGGGCGATCTCTATGCGGCGCTTGGCGAGCAGCGCATCGTCGATGGCGAGCCGCGCTGGGTGTTCCGCGTCTACTATAATCCGCTGATCGACATGGTATATTTCGGGGTGATCCTGATGGCGCTGGGCGGCGCCTTCAGCCTGTGGCCGAGGCGGAAAGCATGAAACAGCTCGTAGTGATCCTGATCAGTCTCGTTCTCGCCGGGTTCGCGGCGGCCGAAGACGTTGCGCTGGAGAACCCGCAACAGGAGGCCCGCGCGCAATCCCTGATGCGCGAGTTGCGGTGTGTCGCCTGCGAAAATGAGCCGATCTCCCAGTCCGCCGCGCCGATTGCCGAAGACATGCGCGCGCGGGTACGCGTGATGATCGAGGACGGCGCGAGCGATGAAGAGGTGCGCGGCTGGTTCGAGGACCGGTATGGCGAGTTCGTCCTGTTTCGTCCGAAAGCGGACGGTGTGACCGGGTGGCTGCTCTGGGGCGGGCCGTTCCTGTTGCTGCTGGTGGGCGCGCTCATCGGCATCCGGATCGCCCGCGCGCGCAAGGCCCCCGCCGAGCCGGTGGCGCCTGAAGAGGTCTAGGGCAGGCTTAGTAGAGGCCGGCCGGCAGGAAGAATCGTCCGCCCAGCCACACAACCCAGCCCCCAAAGGCGATGAACGGCCCGAACGGGATCGGTGTGTCGGCACCCGTCTTGCGCTGGCCCAGAAGGGTCAGGCCCAGCACGCCGAGCAGGGCCGACATGGACGCAACGAGCATGATCGGCGCAAGCCCCGCCCATCCGGTCCAGATGCCGAGCGCGCCGAGCAGTTTCGCATCCCCGCGCCCCAGCCCATCGCGTCCGCGCAAATGGCGATAGCCGATCTCGACGGCCACCAGCACGCCATACCCGACCAGGCCACCAATCATGTGCGCGCGCCACTCCTCCGGCCGGACCAGCCAGACCATCAGGATGCCGAGCAGGGCGGTGGACGCCGTGAGCGGGTCGGGCAGGGTCAGCGTGCGGGCATCAATGACGCTGAGCGCGAGCAGCAGGCCGCCGAGGCAGAGCGTCAGGATGAGCGTGCCCGGCGGCGCAAAGAGCAGGCCGCTCGCGGCGACCAGACAGGCGCCAAGCCCAGTCAGCCAGAATGTCAGCTTATTATGCAATGCCTATTCCTTCTGCCCCACCGAAGGGCACTTCGTTGAAGACCACCGGCGCAGCGAGAAATCAATGCCTGCCTTTTCAGGGTCCTGCCTGAAACTGCCGGGCAACGAGACTGTCGGGGAAGAGATGCCGACGCCGCTCCATAGCACTCGTCAGCTGGGTGGGGACGCGCTTGACGATTGCAATGGTCCGGAGATGACGTCCTGGCAGGGACACATTGCCTCCGGAGGCGAATGCCGCAGTTCCTGAAAACAGGGCCTGTGCGACGCCGGCAAGGGGTATGGGGCCGCTGCATGCTGAAAGGCAGGCCAAGCCATCCCGCCGCCGGCATGTTTACGCCGGTTGGGATGGTGACCTGACCCTCGCTTTAGCCCCAGAGCCTTGTTCCATTTCCAGAATGATCGCAAAAGGCGAGGCTTACAAGAGGCTTTTGGCCCAAGCCGCGTAAACTTGTTTGAAAATCAGGTATCTGTAGCGTTACCTTCAGATTTACCCTATCCGGCGGGTGTGTCCCGCCGCCACCGCGTCAATCCGCGAAAAATCAGGCCGGT
The DNA here is from genome assembly GCA_002414505.1 of Hyphomonas sp. UBA5111. Taxonomy (GTDB): domain Bacteria; phylum Pseudomonadota; class Alphaproteobacteria; order Caulobacterales; family Hyphomonadaceae; genus Hyphomonas. Next base: position 26,856 of record DHZF01000012.1, read on the forward strand.
TTGCCTTACCCGGCGGTGAAAAACGCCTTACTGTCTTTTAATGACCACAATGCTTGTGGCAGGCTTATGCTGGCCCACATGCCCAATACAGGTAATTTTTTCAGTGACTTGGAGACAGGAATGAAGACAATCGGCATATCGAGACAGGCCGTGGTAGCCGCGCTGGTGGGCGTGGCGATGGTGGGCTCTTTCTCCCTCGCCCCACAGGTCTTCAGCCCCGAGGCGGGTGCCCAGCCGATCCAGATTGAAGCTCCGCAGGGTGCGCCGCTCAGTTTTGCCGATTTGATCGAGCAAGTTGAGCCGGCAGTCGTCAGTGTCAACGTGACCACGGAACGGGAAGTCGGTCGCCTGGCCGACATGCAGCAGTTCTTCGAGCAATTCCGCGGCATGCCGGGCCTTGATGAGTTCATGGAAGAACGCCGTCAGGAAGAGGAAGAAGAGCCCGAAACGCGCGAAGGCCGCTCGCTGGGCTCCGGCTTCTTCATCTCCAGGGACGGCTATATCGTCACCAACAATCACGTCGTTGAAGGTGCCACTGCCATTCAGGTGGTCCTGAAAGACGGCAGAGAGCTGGACGCCGAACTGGTCGGCACAGATGTGCAGACCGATCTCGCCGTCCTGCGGGTCAAGGAGGCGGGCCAGTATCCCTTCGTCAGCTTTGGCGACTCCCACACCATGCGCAAGGGTGACTGGGTCGTGGCGCTGGGCAACCCGTTCGGCCTCGGCGGCACCGCCACCGCCGGTATCCTGTCGGCCGATGGCCGCGAGATCGGCCCGGACAGCCCGTACACTGATTTCCTCCAGATCGACGCCTCAATCAACCGGGGCAATTCCGGCGGTCCGACCTTTGACCTGAATGGCAATGTGGTCGGTGTGAACACGGCGATCTTTTCGCCGACGGGCGGTTCTGTCGGGATCGGCTTTGCGATCCCGGCGGAGCTCGCCAATGAAGTCACCAAATCCCTGATCAAGGACGGCAAGGTCTCCCGCGGGTGGCTGGGCGTCGCGATCCAGGACCTGACGGAAGACATGGCGGAAGCCCAAGGCATCAAGGATGCCAAGGGCGCGATCATCGCGGACGTCACCAATGGCAGCCCGGCTGAAAAGGGCGGCCTCGAGCGCGGCGACATCATTCTGTCGGTGAATGGTGACAAGGTCACCGATGCCACCTCGACAACACGCCTGGTCGGAAAGCTGATCGCGAATACGCAGAACAAGTTCGAGATCATTCGCGGAGGCAAGAAGCAGACCTTGAATGTCACCGTTGGCGAGCGCCCGAGCAATCCGAATGCGATTGTTGAGCCGGCCGTGTCCTCCTCGTCTTCCGACGCGCCGGACAATGGCCAGGAAGTGACGGAAGTGGGCGCGACCTTCGAGAAGATGGATGACGCGCTGCGCACCCGTCTCGGCCTGCGCGCCGGCGAGAATGGCCTGCTGGTGACGAACGTCGCCAAGGATGGCGTCATGGAAGAGGCCGGCATTCAGGAAGGCATGGTCATCCTGGAAGTGAACAACAAGCCTGCCACGTCCGTTGAGTCTTTCCGCAAGGCGATTGCTGACGCGAAAAAAGCCAAGCGCACGAAAATTCTGGTCGCGGTCCGTATCGGGCAGATCACGAATTATCGTACCATTGATCTGTCGGACGCCGAATAGGAGATTCCGATGCTGGATACCGTTCAGGAAGACACCATGCATGTGCTCGTAATTGAAGATGATATCGAAATGGCCAGCTTCATCGAGAAGGTGCTGGTCGAAGCGGGCCATCGCGTGGACATGGCCACCGACGGCGACAAGGGACTCGCCATGGCGCGGGCGTCGGAATTCGACGCCCTCGTGGTGGACCGGATGCTGCCTGAAAAGGATGGCCTGACCCTGGTCAAGGAATACCGGGAAGCCGGCGGCAAGACGCCGACCCTGTTCCTCTCGGCGCTGGGCGATGTCCAGAACCGGGTGCAGGGGCTGAAGGTTGGCGCGGATGACTATCTCGCCAAGCCCTTTGCTCCGGCCGAACTGGCGGCGCGCGTCGAGGCCCTCGGCCGGCGCTTGCCGGTAGAGCAGCAAATCACGGTGCTGAAGGCCGGTGATCTGGAGATGAATCTGCTGACCCGCAAGGTGACGCGGGCTGGCCAGAAGATCGACCTGCAGCCGCGCGAATTCCGCCTGTTGGAATACCTCATGCGCCATGCCGGACAGGTCGTGACGCGCACCATGTTGCTGGAGAAGGTGTGGGATTATAATTTCGACCCCCAGACCAATGTGATCGATGTCCACATCTCCCGCTTGCGCGCCAAGATCGACAAGGAATTCGAGGAACCCCTGCTGCATACAGTGCGGGGGGCAGGCTATCGCCTGCAGGGCTAGACGGCCGGGCAGTCGGCTGGCACCTAGCACGGCATGAGACTCGCCCTGCCGACCTTCCTGAAGACGACAACGTTCAAACTGGCGCTGATCTACAGCGCCATGTTTGCGGCGTTTTCGGCTGCGCTGCTGGTCTACCTCTATTATTCGACGGTCTATTACATCCGCGCCGAAAGCGAGCGCCGGCTGGATCTCGAATTCGAGCAGCTGGGCAATGCCTATTTCACCGGCGGGATGGAGCGTCTGAGCCAGTCCGTGCTGGAGCGGATGACGCGCACCGGCTCGACCTATTTCTATTATCTCGAAGACTCCTCGGGCCGGAAAATTGCCGGCCATTTCGGGCGGATGCCCACCACGCCGCCCACGGCCGACGTTCAGACAGTCTATTTCGAATTCCGCCAGCAGGAGCCCGACGGTACGGAGATCCTGCGTCCGGCGGCGGGCCGCATCGTGCGCCTGCGCGACAATGGCGGCGCACTTCTGGTCGCGTTCGACACCGAACAGCAGACCGCGATTGTGGGCCGTATCCAGCGGGCCATCTTCATTGCGGCGCCGATCGGCCTCGTCCTGTCTTTGCTTGGTGGCATCCTGATCTCACGCGGCGCAGCCCGGCGTGCCGACGAACTGGCCCGCACGGCCGAAGCCGTGATGGGCGGGGAGCTGGGAAGGCGCGCGCCTGTGCGCGGATCGGGTGATGAATTTGACCGGCTCGCTTCGCGGCTCAATGCCATGCTGGACCAGATCGAGAAGCTGGTGGATTCCACGCGCCATACCGGCAATGCAATTGCGCACGATTTGCGCTCGCCCCTGTCACGTCTGCGCAACCGGCTGGAGATTGCCCTTTCCGAGCCGATGTCGCGTGAAAGCGCGGAGGCGACGCTGGAAGAGACCGTCGAGGAAGTCGACCGGGTGCTGGGCACGTTCAACGCGATCCTGCGCCTTGCCCGGCTGGAGGCCGGCGCCGAAGGCGAGCGCGTGCGCATGGACGTTTCGGAACTCGGTGAGGAACTGGCCGAACTGTTCGATCCGGCCTGCGAGGAAGCGGGCCTGTCCTTCAAGAGCCAGATTTCCCGAAACCTGACCATTCTGGCCGACCGCGACCTTGTGGGGCAGGCGCTCTCCAATTTGCTCGATAATGCGGTGAAATACACGCCCGAAGGCGGCGCGATCACTTTCTCGATCACGCGTGGACCGAACGGGACGGTCGACATGACCGTAGTGGATTCCGGGCCCGGTGTGCCGGAAGAGGCCCGGGAGCGGGTGGTGCAGCGCTTCCAGCGTATGGATTCGGCGCGCACGCATCCGGGCTCCGGCCTTGGCCTTGCTTTGGTCGATTCGGTGGCGGACATGCATGGCGGTGAACTTCTCCTGAGCGATGCAGGCGGCCCGCCTGACATGCCCGGCCTGAAGGCCACGCTGCGCCTGCCGAGGGTATGATACACGTATGCTGACGATTGCGCCGATTGCCGAGACGCCCGAAGCCGCGCTGGTACGGGCCTTGCCAGCAGCGCCCTATTTGCGGCGTCTGCACGAAACCGGCGTTCAGGGCCATTGGCGCGACGCGCTGCAGGCAGTGCGGGAAATCCCCGCCGACCTGCCGGACGCAGAGGCCATGGCGGTGATGCGCAAGGCCAAGGCCCAGCTGCATTTGTCGCTCGCTGCCGAAGACCTGTCCGGCGTGCTGCCGGTGATGGGCGTGACGCGGGCACTCAGCGAGTTTGCCGAGGAGAGCCTCGAAGCGGCGCTGCGTGTGTCGCTGGCCAGGCGCGAGCTGGAGGGGGCGGGCATCTTCGCGGTCGCGCTCGGCAAGATGGGCGCCTATGAGCTGAACTATTCCAGCGATATTGATATCTGTGTCTTCTATGAGCCGGGTGTGTTCATGGACGGGGATTTCTCCGCCGGAGAGACCGCCCAGCGCATCGCACGAGACCTTGTCCGGATGATGCAGGAGGCGACCGGCGACGGCTATGTCTTCCGCACCGATCTTCGCCTCAGGCCGGACCCGTCCTCAACACCGCTGGCCGTATCGACCAAGATGGCCGACCTCTATTATGAAAGTGTCGGGCAGAACTGGGAGCGCATGGTTTGGATCAAGGCACGCCCCACCGCCGGAGATCGTGCGTATGCAGAGCGATTCCTGAAAATCCTGCAGCCCTTCGTCTGGCGCCGGAACCTCGACTATTGGGCGCTTGGGGACATTCAGGCCATCAAGCGGATGATCAACAGCAAGGTCGGCAGCGCGGATCTTGAAACCGTGTCGCCGGATGTGAAGCTCGGGCCGGGCGGTATTCGCGAGATTGAATTCTTCGCCCAGACCCAGCAACTGATCCTTGGCGGACGCCAGCCGGAATTGCGGGACAATTCCACGCTCGGCGCGCTGGCGGCGTTGACCGGGGCAGGCGTGGTAGAGCGCGCCACCGCGGAAGAGCTGGAAACGGCCTATCTTGCGCTCAGGAATCTTGAACACCGCGTCCAGATGCGCCGCGACGAGCAGACCCATACGGTGCCCGCGAACGAGGAAGACCGCCGGGATGTCGCCATGCTGTGCGGCTATGAGGATCTTGCCGCCTTCGACCACGATCTGCAGGCCACGCGCCGCTGTGTGCAGGGCCATTATGACGACCTGTTCGCGCATGAGGATCGCGCGCTGGAGGAGAGCCCGCTGGGCAATCTTGTCTTTACGGGTGTGGATGATGATCCGGGCACGATCGAAACGCTCGCTTCGCTCGGCTTCAGCGATCCGAGCGCGGCGATCGAGACAATCCGGACGTGGCACCGCGGGCGCGTGCCTGCCACGCGTACAGCCCGCGGACGGGAATTGCTGACAGCGCTGCTGCCGGGCATGCTTGCCGCAATGGGCAAGACCGGCGAACCGGACGAAGCCTTCCGCTGGTTCTCGCGCTTCTTTGAAGGCATGTCTTCGGGCGTGCAGACCCTGTCCATGCTGCTGGCCGAGCAGACCTTGCTGGATGATCTTGTCTCGACGCTGGCATTGGCGCCGCGCCTCGCGCAAATCCTGTCGCGTCGCCCGGACCTGCTGGAAGCGCTCGTCAGCCGGCAGGAACCGCCGCGCCCGGTCATCGACGAGACGCTCAGTTTCGATGGCGCGCTGGACGCCTGGCGGCGCTATCACCGGGAACAGAATTTCCTGATCGGTCATCGTCTGTTGCACGGCCTGATCCAGGCGCGCGATGCAGGCGAGCACTGGTCCGATCTTGCAGACGAGACGATCCGCGAAATGGCCGCCGCCGCCGAGCGGGAAACCGAAGATCGCTATGGTCCGCGGCCCGGTACATGGGCGATCTTTGCCATGGGCAAGCTGGGCGGGCGCGAACTGACCGCCGGGTCTGACCTCGACATCATCGTGATCTATGACGCAGACCCGATGGTGGCGCAGACCTGGTACACGCGGTTCACGCAGCGCCTGATCACGGCGCTGACGGCGCCGACCGCAGAGGGCGACCTCTATGAAGTCGACATGCGCCTGCGGCCATCTGGTGGCGCAGGCCCGGTGGCGGTCAGCGTGCCGGCCTTCGAGCGCTACCAGCATCAAGACGCCTGGACATGGGAGCATATGGCGCTGACGCGCTTGCGGCCCGTCACGGGAGACGAGGCGCTCTGTTATCGGATCATGGAGATTGCGTGCGAAGCCATTGTTGCCCGCGCCGGGAAGGATGGCGAGGCGATCTCGCAAGCCGTTCGCGACATGCGCCGGAGACTTTATCGCGAGAAGCCGGGGACCGGCCTGTGGGATATGAAGACGGCCGAGGGTGGGCTGGTCGATGCGGAATTCATCATCCAGCGTGACATGCTTCTGGTCGGCAAGCCGGACGCCATCCGGTCCAATACGCGCGAGGCCATCGCGCACTCTTCCCTTTCGGATGACGAGCGGACATTTCTCGAAGAGGGCGTCACCTTCCTCCAGTCGCTGCAACAGGTGCAAAGGCTGGCACTGGGAAGCGAAATGCCGGATGGAAACCTTCCCGAAGGCCTGAAGGACAGGCTTTGTCGGTCTGTGAATGTGGACGGGTTCGAGGCACTGGAAACAGAAATTTCCGCCGTGAAATCAAGGGTGCACGCACTGGCCGTGAAAAAACTTCAGCTCTAGGCGACGGATAATCCGAGCCGACCCGTTCAATATGCGATGGGTGAGTAAAACAAATGGAGTTTTCTCAATGAAACGTACTACTCTCGCAACTGCCTCGATTGCTGCCATTGCGGCCCTGGCCCTGCCAATGATCGCCATTGCCCAGCCGGGTGACGGTCATCGCGGCAAGGGGCATCACGGCCCACGTGGCGACATGACCGCCATGATTGCAGAAATCGACACCAATGGAGATGGCAACCTCTCCAAGGAAGAAGTCGATGCACACCGCGCTGCGAAATTTGCTGAAGTCGACGCCAATGGCGACGGCGCTGTGACGCAGGCAGAAATGGAAGCACATCACGAAGCCGAGCGCGCCAAGCGCATGGCCGAAATGAAGGCCAAGATGTTTGCCAAACTGGACACCGACGGCAATGGCACGATCAGCGCCGAAGAGTTCAACAGCCGGGAGCATCCGGGCTTTGACAAGGCCGACGCCGATGGTGATGGCACGGTGACGAAGGAAGAAATGGACGCCATGCGCGACAAGATGAAAGACCGTCGTGGCGGCTGGCACAAGCGGGGCGATGGCCCCCGGTCTGAGTAAGGCCGGCCTTGCTGATTGGGCCGGATGCGTGTGATGTATCAGAGTGACTCACGACGATATGACGATACTCCTCCGGCCCGTTTTCGGTTAAGCAATCTGTCTTGGCTTTCAGTTCAGACCTCGACCGGATCACACGAGCGGCAGCGGGCGATCCCGCTGCCGTCTCCAGCCTTGTCGACCGCTACAGCAGCGGTGTCCTCGCCCTCGCCACACGGATGCTGGGCGATGCATCGGAGGCCGAGGACGTGACGCAGGAAACCTTCCTCCGCGCCTGGAAGGCGCTGCCGGGATGGGAACCGCGCGCGAAATTCTCGACCTGGCTACACCGGGTCGCGCTGAATCTCTGTTACGACCGGCTGCGCAAGCGCCGCGAAGTGACGATGGAAATTTTGCCGGAGCGTACCGATCCGGCCATGAACCCGGCAGAATTGCTGGATCAGTCCCAGCGGGTCCGCGCGGTGGAAGACGCCATCTCCCACCTGCCGGAACGCCAGGCCGCAGCTTTGACGCTGTGTGCGCTGCAGGGACATTCTCAAGCCGAAGCGGCCGACATCATGGATGTCAGCGTGGAGGCACTGGAAAGTTTGCTGGCCCGTGCACGTCGCACGCTTCGCGCCAGCCTGTTGGAGAGGGCCGCATCATGAGCGGACAGATGATTTCAGACGCGCGGGTCCTGGCCCTGATCGAGGCCTATGGGGCCGATCCGGACATCTTCCCGGAGGCGGAACGCGTGGCCGCGCGCGCGCGGATGACGGATCATCCCGAGCGCTTTGCGCCCGCCCTTGAGGCCGCACGCCAGATGGATGCGCTGCTGGGCGGCATGCCCGAAATTGCTACGCCGGGCCATTTGCGGAGCGCCCTCATCGCTTCGGCGCCGCAGCCTGCGCCCGTGCGCAAATTCAGCTGGAAGCTGCCGGTGTGGATTCCTGCCGGGGCGCTCGCCTCGCTCACCGTTGGCCTGTTTGCCGGCATGAGCGTTGCGCAGCCGGCCACCACGCAGGATGAGCAGGCCGAAGCGGCGGTCTATGCATCGCTAGGGTTTGATACGTATACGCTGGACCTGGAAGAAGAGGCGCTGCAATGAGTGACACCCCCGTGCGATCCCCGCGCCGTATCTCCTTCTGGATGACCATGTCGCTGCTGTTCAATTTGCTCCTGCTGGGGCTGGTTGTCGGCATGCTGGTGCGCCAGATCCCGGATCGCGGCCACCAGGCCGAGCGTCCTCGCTTTGCGCAGAGCATGGCGCCCGAAACGCGTCGCGCCATGTTTGGCCTGATGCGGGAGTCCTACCGGGAATCCCGCTCTGAACGGGATGTGCGTAATCAGGCGCGCATTGAATTGGCGGATGCGCTGAAGGCCGAGCCGTTCGATCCGGAACGTGTCCGCACGGCGTTTGCAAGTCTGCGCGCAGCAGATGAATCCGTACATGCCGCCACCCACGCGGCCATGATCGCCCGTCTGGAAGCCCTTCCGCCTGAGCAGCGCGCAGCGATGGCGGACCTGCTGGCCCGCGGGCCTGAGCGCGGCAAGCGCAATCGTCGCAATTCGCCTCCACCGAAAGACTAGGGGTTTTCTTCTCCGCCGCCGCGTACCAGACTGGTCTCAAATCAGGAGGGCAGGATGAAGGAATATGCGGCGTTTGACGCGATGGGGTTGGCGGAACTGGTCCGCACGGGCGAGGTTTCCTCAAAGGAATTGCTGGATGAGGCGGTCTCCCGGGCGAATACGGCGCAGGGCGACCTGAACTGTTTCTCCGCCCTCTATCCTGATCTGGCCGAAGCCCAACTGGCGGACCTTCCGAAGGAAGGCCCGTTTGCGGGCGTTCCCTTCATCACCAAGGATCTTGGCGTCATGATCAAAGGTGCGCCGCTGACCAATGGATCGGTCAGCTGGAAGGGCCATGTCGCGGCGCAGGATTCCACCCTCACAGAACGCTTTCGCAAGGCCGGGCTCGTCATGTTCGGCCAGACCACCAGCCCGGAATTCGGCCTGACCACGACGACCGAATCCACCCTCTACGGCCAGACCCGCAACCCCTGGGATGTGACGCGCACCTCCGGCGGCTCGTCCGGCGGGGCGTCTGCGGCTGTGGCGGCGGGGGTGGTCCCGCTTGCGCAGGCGAGTGATGGCGGCGGCTCGATCCGTATCCCGGCGGCCTGTACGGGCCTGTTCGGCATGAAGCCGTCGCGCGGACGCACGCCGATGGGACCTTTCCAGACCGAGGGCTGGAATGGCATGTCGACCGTTCACGCCGTCAGCCGCACCGTGCGCGACAATGCCGCCTTGCTGGATGCAACACATGGCCGGGAGACCGGCAGCCGCTATGTCGCCCCCGCGCCAGAGGGCTCCTTCCTGGAGGCCGTGTCGCGAGACCCGGTGCCGCTCAAGATCGCGCTCTGGCGCACCGCGCCGAATGGCACCGAGTTGAGCCCGGAAGCGGTCGAGGGCATGGAGAAGACCGGCCGCCTGCTGGAGAGCCTCGGCCATAATGTGGTGGAGGCTGCGCCAAGGCTCGATGGCGAAGCGCTGGGCAAGGCGGCCCTGTTCACGATTTCCGCCAATATTGCCGCCATGATCGATGCGCGCTCTGCCATGCTCGGCCGTCCGGTGCGCCAGGACGAACTGGAGCCGATCACCTATTCGATGGCCAATCTCGGCCGGACCGTGCCGATGGTGGAACTCGCCAAGGCGAACAATCTCTTCAATGCGGCTGCGATCACCTTCGAACACTTCCTGGATGAGCAGGGAATCGATTTGATCCTGACGCCGACCATTGCCCGCCCGCCGGAGAAACTTGGCGTCCTGGCCCTGACCGCCGACCCCGACGCGATGGGCGCCGCGGTGGCGAGCTTTGCGCCGCTCTGCCCCTTGTTCAACCAGATGGGCGCGCCCGCCATGTCCGTGCCGTTGCACTGGACAGGCCCGACCGAAACCGCGCCGCAGGGCCTGCCCATCGGTATGATGTTCGGCGGAAAGTGCGGCAGCGAAGGCCTGCTCTTTTCCCTGGCCGGGCAGCTGGAGCGCGCCGATCCGTGGATCGACCGGGTACCCCCGGTATGGGTGGGCTGACATCCTGTCTGCGAGTTGAAAAATATTGATTATTTCTGCGCGGGCATGCCAGTATAGTGCCTGTCAGGCTCAGGAAGGATGACGGAACATGCTGAGAGTTGCGATCAGTATGGCCATGGCGGCCGGAATGGCTTTACCGGTCATGGCATGGCCCATCTCCCCGGAAAACGCAGCAAAAGTCCTGACCCGCGCGGACAGCGAGAATGTGGAAGTCGTCTGGCTGGACGATGAGGTCGCCCGGATAGATGCGAAACTGGATTCGTATAATTATTCTGTGCGCATGATGCGTTGCGACGAGACGAAAGCGTGCTCGTCCGTCATGTTCTTTGCGGTATTTGATATGGTCGGGACACCCGATCTGGCCATGTATGAAAAAACCAATCTCTATAATGACAACTATCCCTTTGGGCGCGCTTTCATCCTGCCGGGCTCGGACGGGTCCAGTTATAGCGTAGGGATCGATTACAGCCTGGATCTCAGCAACGAACATAATTTCGATGGTGAGGATGTGGTGCTGTTCGAGGACATTCTCACATCATATGTCAGCCACATGTCTGAAGAGGCTGAGAGTGAGTGAGACCCTGCCACAGGCGGGCGGATGCCATTGCGGCGCGGTGCGGTTCGAGGTGGACCTGCCGACGACCTTCGAGGTCGAGGACTGCAATTGCTCCATCTGCGCGATGAGTGGCAATATTCACGTCATCGTCCCGGCCAGCCGGTTCCGCCTTCTTCAGGGGGCGGAGACCCTGACCGAATACACATTTAATACGGGCGGCGCCAAGCATCGCTTCTGCAAGATTTGTGGCATCAAGAGTTTCTATGTGCCCCGCTCAAACCAGGATGGCTATGCCGTGACCTGGCGTTGCCTGGATGACTGGCAGACGCTGGACGTGACCATCAACAAATTCGATGGCCAGAATTGGGAGGCCAATGCCGGAGCACTGGCCCACAAGTCGAAGGCCTAGTCAGCGGTGACGGCGGTGCCGGAGACGGCGACCATCATCATGGAGCCATTCTGGCCGATTACGGTGTAGTCGAATTTCGCGCCGACAATCGCATTCGCGCCAAGCTTGCGGGCTTCTTCGATCATCTCGTCCATAGCGCCATCGCGGGTTTCCCGCAGCGTACTCTCATAGGCATTGGACCGTCCGCCAACGAGATTGGTGAAGCTGGCAAGGATGTCCTTGCCAAGGTGCGCGCCAATCACGACTTCCCCACAGACAATGCCGCGATATTCGGTGATCTCATGGCCCTGCAGGGTCGGGGTGGTCGATACAATCATCTCTTGCTCCATTATTATTGATTATCAATAATAATTGGGGTGAGCCGACCGGGCTTTCAAGAGGCCTTCTCAAAAATCAGCTTGGTCCATTCGATGCCCCGCGCCATGTTCTCGGCCTGGATCGAGCCGGTGCGTTCGTGGAACAAATTTGTCAGGCCTAGCGGGGCGGCGAGCGCGATGGTCTCCTCGCCGGAGATATCGAACATGCGGCGGCCTTCCGGAATGGGTCCGTGGCGCTGGCTCATGAACAGGCGCCCGCCGGGCTTCAGCAGGCTGGCGACATGCGCCATGCCGGTGGCGCGCTCCGCTTCGGTCATATGCATCCAGACGGCATGCATCAGGATCATGTCGAACGTCTCGCCGCGCGCGCGGGTGGCGGTGAGGTCTGGCAGGGCATCCTCAAGCCATGTGATCTCAGGCTCGGGATGGAGCTTGGCCGCGCCGGTGCGCAGCTCTTCTACCGGCTCCACCGCAAGGACCGAATGACCCAGCCGGACGAACCAGCCTGCGTCGCGACCGGTGCCTGCACCAATATCGAGAATGCGGGCAGGCGGTGCCGGAATGAACTCCGCCCACGGCGCATGCACCGCCGCCGGATCGCGCGACTCATAGCGTATGAACAGGTCGGCGGCTTCCTCCGCATAGCCAGCAGTGGAAGCCGGGCCGCTCATTCCGCGGCCGTTTTCGCGCCATCGTCGCCATCCAGAACTTCCAGCATCTTGATCGCACTGTCGGCGATCACTGTGCCCGGAGGGAAGATGGCTGTGGCGCCGGCGGCGTAGAGCGCGTCGAAATCCTGTGGCGGGATGACACCGCCGACGATGATCTGCGTATGCGCCGCGCCTTCATTGCCGAGGGCGCGTTTCAGTTCCGGCACCAGCGTCAGGTGTCCGGCCGCGAGCGAGGAGGCGGCGACAATATCGACCCCGGCCTTGCGGGCGTCGGCGGCGGCCTCTTCCGGCGTCTGGAAGAGCGGACCGATCTCGACATCCCAGCCCAGATCCATCAGCGCCGAGGCGACGACCTTCTGGCCGCGGTCGTGTCCGTCCTGTCCCATCTTGGCGATGTAGATTTTCGGACGGCGACCATTCTTCTTCTCGAAGTCGGAGGCGAGCGTCGCGGCGGCCTGAGCCTTGTCGTCGCCTTTCACACCGCCGCCATAGACGCCCTTGATGGAGCGGATCACGGCTTGGTGGCGGCCCTGGCTGCGCTCGACCGCCTCCGAGATCTCACCCACCGTGGCTTTCGCGCGGGCGGCGTCCACGGCAAGCGCGAGCAAATTGCCCTCGGTGCCTGCGGCGGCCTTGGCAATTGCGTCCAGCTTGGCACTGACTTCGGCCTCGTTGCGTTCGGATTTCAGGCGGGCCAGCTTGTCCAGCTGCATGCGGCGCACGGCGGCATTGTCCACCTTCAGCACCGGCACGTCTTCATCTTCATCCAGCAGGAACTTGTTCACGCCGACCACGGTCTGCGTGCCGCTGTCGATGCGCGCCTGGGTGTTCGCGGCGGCTTCTTCGATGCGCAGCTTGGGCAGGCCTTCCTCGATGGCCTTGCGCATGCCGCCCATCTTCTCGACTTCGGCGATATGGGCGAGCGCCTTTTCGGCAAGGTCATGCGTCAGGCGTTCGACATAATAGGAGCCACCCCACATATCGATCGTCTGGCAGGCCCCGCCTTCCTGTTGCAGGAAGAGTTGCGTGTTGCGGCTGATCCGGGCGGAGAAGTCGGTTGGCAGGGCAAGCGCCTCATCGAAGCTGTTCGTGTGCAGCGACTGGGTCTGGCCGCCTGTGGCCGCGATGGCCTCAAGGCAGGTGCGGATGACATTGTTGTAGACGTCCTGCGCGGTCAGTGACCAGCCGGAGGTCTGCGAGTGCGTCCGAAGACTGAGGGATTTCGGGTTCTTCGGGTTGAACTCTTCCTTCACGAGCTTTGCCCAGAGCAGGCGGGCGGCCCGCATCTTGGCGACTTCCATGAACGTGTTCATGCCGATGGCCCAGAAGAAAGACAGGCGCGGCGCGAACGCGTCGACGTCCAGCCCGGCGGCGACGCCTGCGCGGATATATTCGATGCCGTCGGCGAGCGTGTAGGCCAGCTCGAGGTCTGCCGAGGCGCCCGCTTCCTGCATGTGATAGCCGGAAATCGAGATCGAATTGTACTTCGGCATGTTCTGCGAGGTGTAGGCGAAAATGTCCGAAATGATCCGCATCGAGGGCTTGGGCGGATAGATGTAAGTGTTCCGCACCATGAACTCTTTGAGGATGTCGTTCTGAATCGTCCCGGCCAGCTTGTCCGGCGTGACGCCCTGTTCCTCGGCGGCGGCAATGTAGAGTGCCAGGATCGGCAGCACCGCGCCATTCATCGTCATGGAGACGGACATCTTGTCGAGCGGAATGCCGGAGAACAGCGTGCGCATGTCGAGGATGGAGTCGATGGCCACACCCGCCATGCCGACATCGCCGGAGACGCGGACATGATCGGAATCATAGCCCCGGTGTGTGGCGAGGTCGAAGGCGACCGACAGACCCTTTTGCCCGGCGGCAAGATTGCGGCGATAGAAGGCGTTGGAGTCTTCCGCCGTAGAAAATCCCGCATACTGACGAACCGTCCAGGGCTGGTTCGTATACATGGTCGGGTAGGGCCCGCGACCGAACGGGGCAAGGCCCGGATAATCGTCAAGGAAGTCGAGGCCCTTGGTGTCGTCCGCCGTATAGGCGGATTTGACGGCGACGCCTTCGGGCGTTTCCCAGGCTTCGCCCAGCTCAGGCGATTTCGCCTTCGCATCTGGCGTGCCGAGGTCGAGCTTTGTGAAATCGGGGAAGCTGGTCATTTGTTGGTCTCGCTCTTCTTCCGGCAGCTCCAGGATATGCCGTCAGTGTCGATAGTATCCAGTCGATCAGTAGTCAGATGTGTGATAGTGTAATCGCTGGTTTGTTCGTTGGAATTGTTGATCGGGCTGATTAAATCATTTTCGACTTGGGCGAGGTTTTCCGCGTCAAGGCCCCACGAGCCGATTGGGAACAACCGCTGAGCTTCAACTTTCTTGGCGGTGATGGTGAGTCGTCCATCGCTCGAAATGCTGAAGGACCCTGATGACGTCGCAACCCATCTGATTTGTTCAAAAGGCGTGTCAAAGTAAACGACGCCAAGACCTGTGGCTTCGTAGCTTCCTGTCGGGGAATAAGTCGTGTGGCCGACCATTGAGAGAGTCACGCCCTCTTGTTCGTTTTCCATCTCGCAGGCCCAGACACCATAGACATTTTCGGCAATGATATCCGAACCCGAAGCAGCGCCAGCTTCGTTCGAACATCCGCTTAGAGCGGAGCCGATCAACAAAGTGCCAAGCATATTCCTGCAATTCGAACCCACTAACTCACTCCCAAAGTTGTGTGGGCAAGTTTCAGCGTGTGCAGCACATCGCAGCCCATGAAGATGTTGGAATCGATGCCGTCGCCCTCGAACTTGCCGGCCAGCCAGACATGGTCTGCGCCAGCCGCTTTGAGCGCCTTGGCGATTTCGGCGGCTTCGTCCTCATAGCGCGCATCCGCGCCGCAGATACAGGCGATCCTTGTGCCAGAGGCCTTGAAGGCGGCCACCGCTTCGGAGACCGATTGCGGCGGGACAGGTGGCTGGGTGGCGTCAAGGCCGCCCGCGGCAAACAGGTTGCGCGCGAAATCCGCGCGGGCATTGTGCTCGGCAATCGGGCCGAGCGTCGCGAGGAAAATGCTCGGGCGCTTGGGCGCAGCGCTCGCTGCATCCCGTAGGGCTTCGAAATCTTCGGCCAGCCGGATGCGCGGCAGCGATTCAGCGGTGGTGTCACCCTCCTCGGCGGGTAGGTCCACTTTCACGAAATGGGCGAAGCCTTCCGCGGAAACGCCATCCTTCGGGGTGACCGCAGGCATGTCGGCCACGGGCGCGGTGATCTCGTCGAGCAGCGGGAATTCGCTGACGCCCGTGATCGGCACCTTGCGCCTGGCAATGTCCTTGGCGCGCGCCTCGCGCACATCAGCGATACGTTTCTGGAACGCGCCGGAGACCAGTGCTTCGGCATAGCCGCCTTCGGCTTCGATGGTCTGGAACTCTTTCCATGCCGCTTCGGCCAGATCATCCGCGAAGGTTTCGGTGAACCAGGCGCCACCGGTCGGGTCGGCCACGCGGCCGAGTTGGCTTTCTTCCATCGCGATGATCTGGGTGTTGCGCGCGATGCGCCGACCCAACTCTTCCGGAATGCCGAGCGCCTCGTTGAAGGGGCGGATGGTCATGATATCTGCGCCGCCGACGGCTCCTGCAAAGGCGGCCGCCGTATTGCGCAGCATGTTGGTCCACGCGTCATAGCGGGACAGAATGCGAGCGGATGAAACGGCCTGCAACCGCATTGGGACGGCCTGGTGATCCATGGCATCCAGAATGCGCGCCCAGAGACGCCGGGCCGCGCGCAGTTTCGCCACGCCGAGCCCGTAATTGCCATCAAGCGCGAGGGCAAAACTCATGCGTGGAATGAGGGCGGAAATGTCTGTCCGGTTGTCCAGCCGGCGCAGCGTGTCCACGGCGCTGGCGATCAGCGCGGCCAGTTCCTGTGCATCGGAACCGCCGGCCTCATGCACCATGCGCGCATCAATGCGGACCAGCCCCGCTTCGGGATAAGCTTCGCCAAGGCTCTGGGCGGCTGCCGACAGGCGCGCGAAGGCCGCGTTCAGGCCACCCTTCAGCGTGCCGGTGCGCGCAAGGCAGCCGAGCGGATCCATGTTGAAATCGAATTTCAGGCTTGCGGGCGTATCCTGCTCCTGTCCCCACAGGCCAAGCAGCGTCGCTGCCATCACACCCGAGCCCGCGCCATGATCGAGCGCTATGGTGGCGATGTCGGCGCGCAGGCCTTTCAGGGCGGTGCGCAGATCGTCCAGCGTCGTGATCTGGATGCCGTGCTGGCCCGTGCAGTCGAGTTTGAGTTCGACGGACATGACGCCGCGCTCAAGATCGCGCAGCAGCTCTTCATTCGTCACCTCAGGCGAGGGATGCGCAAAGGCCTGGCGAATGTCCCAAGGCATGAACCGGTCTGGCGCGGCTGTGGCCCCGCGCAGATAGGGTGCCTTGCCCGGCGTGCCGAGTGGATCGGTTGCGGCCGCAAAGTCGCTTTCCCGATAGAGCGGGTGAATCGCCAGCCCGTCCACGGTCTTGCGCGTGATCGAATCTATGCCGCGGCCCTTCAGGACCTTATCGACGCTTGCGAGCCATTCGGCTTCGGTCGCGTCGGGAAACCCGCTGCTCAGCGGAAGGAGATCGTCTGCCATGCGGGGGATTTAGTCTGATACGGGTGGCCTTGTGAACTGCTGACTGAAGGTCAGGGACGTTTGGTCGCTTGACTCTCTCCGAATATCGCATGAGAATGAGAATAATTCGCAATTCAAGGAGTGAGTCATGTCCGCCAAGCTCTTGAAGTTTCAGGCCGCCGCCCAGTCCGAACTGGCTGAGGGAATGCGGCACGAAGCGCTGAGGGACTGGATGGAAACGCACACGCGTATTCTGGGCTTCTGGATGGACCGCCTCATCGAGGACGGCGATTCGGAAGACATCGTATCCATGCTTCATCGCCAGCAAAGCTGGCTGGCAATGATGCAGGACCGGCTGGTTGGGGGATGAGGGATCCTCGGCCAGCCGGAAATTCTTTCCGTGCCAACAAAAAGCCGGTGCAGGGCAACCCGCACCGGCTTTTCATTTAGGAGACTGGGCGCGGTTACTCGCCCGGCATCGGATCGACGGGCTCGATCGTGCCGTCGTCATTCAGCGTCAGTTCGGTGATCTTCACATTGCGAAGGTGGCTTTTCCCGGACAGCTGAACGTCATGATAGGCGAGATAGTATTTGCCATCATGCTCGAAGATCGAGTGGTGGTTGGTCCAGCCTTCGACCGGCAGGTTGACGACGCCCTGATAAGTGAACGGGCCGTACGGATTGTCGCCTGTGGCGTAGACAATCAGATGCGTGTCGCCCGTCGAATAGGACAGATAGTAGGTATCATCGATCTTGTTGACCCAGGCGGCTTCGAAGAAGCGGCGGTCATGATCCTTGGCTTTGATGGGCTCGCCATTCTCGTCGAGGATCATCACATCCTTCGGGGCCTCGGCGAAGGAAACCATGTCGTCGCCCATTTTGGCGATTTTCGGCATCAGCGCGACATCGTCAGGCTGGCCGGCTTCATCGTCACTGGTCAGTGGGTCATCATTAACGAGGTCCGTGTTGAGGTTCGGGTCAGCATCATATTCGCCGGTCGCCCAGCGCTGCAGCTGGCCGCCCCAGATGCCGCCGAAATACATATAGTATTCGCCGTCAGTATCCTCATAGACGGTCGGGTCCATGGAGAAGGAGCCTTCAATCGGTTCCGGTTCTGCCGTGAACGGGCCGGTCGGACTGTCGGAAACGGCCGCGCCGATATGGAAGACGCCGTCAGCATCCTTGGCCGGGAAATAGAGATAGTATTTGCCATCCTTGTGGGCTGCGTCCGGGGCCCACATCTGCTGGGCGGCCCAGGCTACATCATCGACGTCCAGCGCGACGTCATGAATGGTCACCTCACCGCCGACTTCGTCCATGGACAGGACAATATAGTCGCGCATGGCATACTGGCTGCCGAGATCGTCTTCGGGGATGCCCGCGTCATAATCATGGCTCGGATAGACATAGATGCGGCCATCCTCCCAGACATGGACGCTCGGATCTGCGGTGAAGATCTCGCTGACCAGCGGCTCGTTCAGATACTTCGACTCCGTTGGCTCAGCCTCGGCAGTTTCGACCGGCGGCGCGGCGACTTCTGTTTCGGCGCTCGTCGTTGGCGCATCGCCAGAGCAGGCGGCCAGAGCAGCGGCAAGCATGATAGCGCTACCATTCATCAGGCTGGTTTTTCGCATTCCGTTTTCTCCCTCGGACGTTTTATTTTGTAACTATGGTGGATGCGCGCCAGTCTGGCCTGAACCACAGTTCAGGGCAAGAGGTGTCCGCAACGTCACGCCTTGCCCAACATGGATCAATCGCTAGTTTCCGTTTACGTAAACTGCATCCTTTTCCGTTTGAGGTAATTTCTCATGGCACTGCCCCCCATTCTCCAGAATCTGCGTCTCCCGGTCATCGGATCGCCGCTCTTCATCATCTCCAATCCGGATCTCGTGATCGCCCAGTGCAAGGCTGGCGTCGTCGGCAGCTTCCCGGCGCTGAACGCGCGGCCCGGCCCGGTGCTGGACGAGTGGCTGGACAGGATCACAACCGAACTGGCCGAATGGGATGAGAAGAATCCGGACCGCAAGGCCGCGCCTTTTGCCGTCAACCAGATCGTCCACAAGACCAACAATCGCCTCGATCACGATGTGGAGATGTGCGTGAAGCACAAGGTGCCGATCGTGATCACCTCGCTCGGCGCGCGCCAGGAAGTGAATGATGCGATCCATTCCTATGGTGGCATCGTGCTGCATGACATCATCAATGTCGTCTTCGCGCACAAGGCGCTGGAAAAGGGCGCGGATGGCCTGATCGCGGTGTGCACAGGCGCGGGCGGCCATGCCGGTACGCTGTCGCCCTTCGCGCTGATCCAGGAAATCCGCCAATTCTTCGACGGCCCGCTGGCCCTGTCCGGCTCCATCGCCAATGGCGGCGCGATTGCGGCGGCGCAGGCGCTCGGCGCCGACCTCGCCTATATCGGCTCGGCCTTCATCTCCTGTGACGAGGCCAATGCGGTCGATGGCTACAAGGACATGATCGTCCACTCCAAGGCGGGCGACATTGTTTATTCAAACCTGTTCACCGGCGTTCACGGCAACTATCTCGCACCGTCGATTGCCAGAGCCGGGCTTGACCCGAACAGCTTGCCAGAAAGCGACCCGAGCGCGATGAATTTCGGCTCCGGCGGCAATCAGGAAGCCAAGGCCTGGAAAGACATCTGGGGCTGTGGCCAGGGCATCGGCGCCATCGAGAAGCGCATGTCGACGGCTGAGTTCGTGGACAAGCTGGCCCGTGAATATGACGAGGCCCGCGCAGCGCTCGCCAAGCGCCAGGCCTTTGGTGTGGCCCCGGTCGCGGCGGAGTAGGCTGCGCCTTTCCCCGACTGAAAGTTTGAAAATGCCCCTGAAGTCCCCGTGATTTCAGGGGCATTTTGCTTTTGAGCGCCGATCCAAATCCGACAGGGCCGGAGGCGTGTCAGCCTTGGGACATGCTGATACGATCTGTTTCCCTGTTCGATACGCGTGGCTGGCGCTGGCCGCATTTCTCGCCGCGAGAGCTTGCCTGCAAGTGCGGCGGCAAATTCTGCGATGGCGCGTACTGGCATGATCCGGACTTTCTCGATGCGCTGGAATCCCTGAGAGCAGCGGTGGGGCGACCGCTGATCGTCAATTCCGGGCATCGCTGTGACCGTTGGAATGCCGAAATTGGCGGCGCTGAGCATTCCATGCACAGGCAGATCGCGGTCGATCTCGCCCTGAACGGCCATGACCGGTTCGCCTTGCTGGCAGCGGCGGAATCGCTGGGCTTTACCGGCATTGGGCTTGGCCGGGCTTTTCTCCATCTCGACCGGCGGGCCAGCCCGGCCCGGTGGTATTATAAAAGGAGCCGCGCGCTATGGCGGACATAGTCGGATTGGCGGCGAGCGCAGCTGGGGGCGGCGTCTTCGGCCTGCTCGGCACGGTGATCGGCCGGGCGGCGGGCTATTTCGAGCAGCGTCAGTCACAGGCGCATGAACGCGCGCGCTGGCAGCATGAGGCAGAACTGATCGGTTTGCAGAGACAGGCCCAGCGCGAAGAGAGCGACGCGGCGGAGCGGCTCGCCAAGACACGCGGCAGCTGGGCGGGGCTCACCGCCTCGCTGCAGGCCGAAGCCGCAATTGGGGCCAGTTATGCCTGGGTCAATGCGGTACGGGCGCTGACCCGGCCCGTGCTGACCCTGTTGCTCTGGCTCATCACCTGGCTGGTGTTCGTGGCGTCGCCGGAGGCCGAACAGGTCAAGATCGTGGAAACGGCCACATTCGCTGCGACGGCGGCGACGCTCTGGTGGTTCGGGGATCGCGGGGCGCAGCGCACGGCGCGTTGACGTTCCGCCTCGCGCCGGTCCATCCTGCCCGAAACATTGAAGGGCAGGCGACATGGGCGACTATATTCTCGTCATTGATGAGGGCACCACATCCACGCGGGCGATCGTGTTCGACCGCGAGCTGAACCAGGTGGCGCTGGCGCAGAAAGAAGTGCCGCTGGCCTATCCGAATGATGGCTGGGTCGAGCAGGATGGCGAGGAGATCTGGGACAAGACGGTCGAGGTCTGCCGCGCCGCCATTGAGCAGGCGGGCGGCGTGGACCAGATCGCCGGAATCGGCATCACCAATCAGCGCGAGACGACGCTGGTCTGGGACAGGGCGACCGGCAAGCCGATTGCCCCGGCCATCATCTGGCAGGACCGGCGCACGGCCGAAACCTGTGAGCGTCTGAGGAAGGCGGGGCATGAGGCGTCGGTTCAGGGCGAAACCGGCCTGCTGATCGATCCCTATTTCTCCGGCACCAAGATTGGCTGGGTCCTGGAGAATGTGGAGGGCGCAAAGGCGCGGGCAGAGGCTGGCGAACTGGCCTTCGGCACCATCGAGAGCTTCCTGATCTGGAAGCTGACGGGCGGGGCCTCACACGTCACCGATGTGACCAATGCCTCGCGGACCTTGCTCTATCGGTTGGGCCTTGGAGAGGATGGCGGGTGGAGCGACAAGATGTGCGCCCTGCTGGGCGTGCCGAAAAGCATGCTGCCAGACATTCGGCAGAATGCGGATGATTTCGGGACCAGCGAGGAAAGCCTCTTCGGCAAGACGCTGCCGATCCTGTCCGCGGCGGGCGACCAGCAATCGGCGCTTGTGGGCCAGGCCTGTCTGGAGCCCGGCACGGCCAAGATCACTTATGGCACCGGGGCGTTCCTCGTCGCCAATTGCGGCAGTGACCGTCCGGACTCGGCCAATCGCTTGCTCGGCACGGTCGGGTATGAGGCCGCGGGCAGGGGCGCGATGGCGCTGGAAGGCTCCATCTTCAATGCGGGCACGATCGTGCAATGGCTGCGCGATGACCTGCGGCTGATCGAGGATGCGGCGGAAAGCGCTGAAGTGGCGGCTGGCCTCAAGGGCAATGGGGGGGTCTATATCGTGCCGGCTTTCACCGGGCTCGGCGCGCCGCATTGGGCCGCCGATGCGCGCGGTACGATCACGGGCATCACTCGTGCCACCAAGGCCGAACATCTCGTTCGGGCCGGGCTGGAATCTGTAGCCTACCAGACACGTGACCTGCTTGATGCATTTGAGGCAGACGGTGTTGCCATCAAGGAATTGCGCGTCGATGGCGGCATGGTGGCAAATGACTGGCTGATGCAATTCATCGCCGACATTTGCGAACGTCCGATCCTGCGGCCAGATTATCGCGAAATGACGGCGCTCGGCGCAGCCGCGCTGGCGGCGATGCAGCTCGGCTGGCTGGCCGCCGATGACTGGGCGCGTCGCACCGTGCCGGGCACACGCTTCGAGCCCAAGATGGAAAAGACCGCCTCCGCCCGGCTCCGCCAGGGCTGGGCCACAGCCCTGCGCAAGACGCTGGCCTAGGTAATTTAAATTAAAAGGAGGGATTCCTGGTGCCGCGAGGGAGAA
>DHZF01000010.1:0-22139 GCA_002414505.1 Hyphomonas sp. UBA5111
GCAACACCGGTCGAGGATCTGACACCGGACGAAGCGGCCGCTGAACTCGCGCGCCTTGCTGCTCTCATCGCCGAAGCCGATGCGGCCTATTATCAGGAAGACGCGCCGGTCCTGACCGACGCCGAATATGATGCGGCCCGCCAACGCAACCTCGCCATCGAAGCCCGCTTCCCGGAGCTGAAACGCGAAGACAGCCCGTCCGACCGGGTCGGCGCGGTGGCGCAGGACGGCTTCGCCAAGGCAACCCATGCCGCACCCATGTTGTCGCTCGACAATGCGTTTTCAGACGAAGACGTCACCGAATTCGCCGGGCGTATCCGGCGCTTTCTCGGACTGGACGAGTCCGACCCCCTGGAGCTCACCGCTGAACCCAAGATCGACGGCCTGTCGCTCAGCCTGACCTATGAAAAGGGCAAGCTGAAACGGGCTGCAACACGCGGAAACGGACTGGTCGGCGAAGACGTCACCGCGAACGCCCTGACACTGGATGACATCCCAACGAAGCTGGGTGGCAAGACCTGGCCCGATTTCATGGAAATCCGCGGCGAAGTCTATATGAGCCATGCCGACTTCGCGGCGCTGAATGCGCGCGAAGGCGAAGCTGGCCGCAAGATTTTCGCCAACCCGCGCAACGCTGCTGCCGGCAGCCTGCGCCAGCTCGACACCGAGATCACAAAATCCCGCCCGCTGAATTTCTTCGCCTATGCCTGGGCGGCTGAAAGCGCGCCCTTCGCGGACACCCAGATGGAGGCGGTGGCGGCTTTCGCTAAGTGGGGCTTCCAGACAAATCCCCTGATGGCCAAAGCGGCAACCGTCGACGACCTCATCGAAACTTACCGCAACATCGAGCAACAGCGGGCCACGCTCGGCTACGATATTGACGGCGTCGTCTACAAGGTGAACCGGCTCGACTGGCAACAGCGCCTCGGCTTTGTCAGCCGCGCGCCGCGCTGGGCCATCGCTCATAAATTCCCCGCCGAAAAGGCAACCACGACCCTCGAAGAGATCGACATCCAGGTCGGCCGCACAGGCTCGCTGACGCCGGTCGCGCGCCTGACCCCGGTTACGGTCGGCGGCGTCGTGGTGTCGAATGCCACGCTTCACAATGAAGACGAGATAGAACGCCTCGGCGTGAAACCGGGCGACACGGTCGAAATCCAGAGGGCAGGGGATGTCATCCCGCAAGTCCTGCGCGTGGTGCAGGATGGCGGTGGCACGGTCTGGCATATGCCGGACACATGCCCGGTCTGTGGATCGGCTGCTGTGCGCGAGATCGACGACAAGGGCGAGGCCGATGTGCGCCGACGCTGTACAGGCGGGCTCGTCTGCCCGGCGCAGGCGGTGGAGCGGCTGAAGCATTTCGTCTCCCGCAAGGCGCTCGACATTGACGGGATCGGCGCGAAACAGGTCCAGCTCTTTCAGGAAAAGGGCGTCGTGAAGGCGCCGCAAGACATTTTCCGGCTGGCCGCGCGCATCGAGGCAGAAGGCCTGCCGCCACTCGAAGACTGGGAAGGCTTCGGGAAAGCCTCTGCAAAGAAACTGTTCGATGCGATTGATGCTCGCCGGACTGTGCCGTTTGCGCGTTTCCTCAATGGCCTTGGCATCCGCCATGTCGGCCAGACCACATCCCAGCTCTATGCCCGGCACTTCCTGAAATGGGAGCCCTTCTGGGAAACGGTCGTGCGCGCGGCTGAAGGCGGACAGGACTCCGAAGCCTTCGCCGAACTCACCGGCATTGACGGCGTGGGCAAGGCCGCGGCTGGCGCGCTTGTCGACTTCGAGGCCGAGCCTCACAATCGCGAGATGCTGAGCGCCTTGCTGGAAGAGATCACCGTGGAAGCGGAAAAGGCTGCGGCGTCCGACAGCCCCGTCGCCGGCAAGACCATCGTTTTCACCGGCACGCTGGAGCGGATGACGCGGGACGAAGCGAAAGCACGGGCAAATTCGCTGGGCGCAAAAGTGTCAGGCTCCGTGTCGGCCAAGACCGATATCCTCGTCGCGGGGCCGGGCGCAGGCTCAAAGCTCAAGAAAGCCGAAAGCCTCGGCGTGCAGACGCTGACGGAAGATGAATGGTTTGACCTGATTGGCGGCTGACCGCCGGGCCGCTATTTGCCGCCGGGAAGAATCCGCTGCAACAGGGTACGGCGGGTTTCCTCGTCCAGGGCTTCTGGATCAAGACCCTCATCGGTCAGCAGGCGGTAGCTCATCTTGTACCAGCTGCTGTTCGGGTAATTGTATCCGAGCGTCGAGCCAACCGCGAGCGCCTGATCGCGCAGGCCAAGCGTCAAATAGGCTTCGACCAGACGATGCAGCGCCTCGGGGGCGTGCGAAGTCGTGTCATAGGTCTTCACGACCGTACGGAACCGGTTGACCGCTGACAGGGTCTGGTTGTTGCGCAGATACCAGCGGCCAACCGTCATTTCCTTGCCGGCCAGCTGGTCGCGGACCATGTCGAGCTTCACGCTGGCATCGCGGGCATACTGGCTGTCCGGGAAGCGGCGCACCACATCCATCAGCGCGTCACGGGCGCGCTCGGTTGTCGCCTGGTCACGGCCGACATCGGTGATCTGGTCGAAATAGCTCGCCGCGATCAGGTAATAGGCATATTCCGCCTCGGAGCCGCCGGGATGCAGGCCGAGATAGCGCTGGGCGCCTTCGATGGCCTCGTCATAGTGGCGCGCCTGATAATGGGCAAAGGCCGTCATCACCATCGAGCGGCGGGCCCATTCGGAATAGGGGTGCTGGCGCTCGACTTCGTTGAACAGCAGGATCGCCTGATCGTAATCGCGCTTGTCCAGTTCCGTGGCCGCCTGATTGTACAGCGCCTCCACGGGGCGCTCGACATAGGCCAGTTCTTCGCGGCGTTTTTCGCGCGACTGGCAGGCCGTCAGCGTGAGGGCTGCGGTGGCAATCAGAAGGATCGGAAGTTTCGAGGACAGTCGCATGGCAGGGCAGGCGCTTTCTGCTGTGATGATCTGGCTACCTGCTTAGCGCGAACCCGCGGGGTTTTCCAAGCAGGTTTCTCAGGGATACGCGGCGCGATGCCTCAGACAGCGGCAGACCGGCGGGTGTCGACGCTTGCCGCATCGGCGGTATCGGTTTCCCAGCACCAGGCCGACGGGGTTTCCAGCAGCTTGCGGACCAGCAAATTGTTGATCGAATGGCCCGGCTGGACAGCTTCATACGTCCCGGCAATCGGCGCGCCCGCCAGCATCATGTCGCCGACCGCATCCAGCATCTTGTGGCGCACGAACTCGTCCTCGGCGCGCAGGCCTTCGGGGTTCATCACTTCGCCATTGTCCACCACAACGGCATTTTCCAGCGATCCGCCACGGGCGAGCCCCATGGCGCGCAGCATGTCGACGTCGCGGGCAAATCCATAGGTGCGGGCGAAAGCCAGGTCGCGTGCAAACATGCCGGGCGCCAGCTGCAGGGCCATTTCCTGCACACCGATCACCGCGTCATCATATTCGATGCGGGCGTTCAGCGTCAGGAATTTGTCTTCCGACGGCGAGAGGCGTGCCCGTTTCGGGCCATCCTTGATCTCGATGGCCTCGAGAATGCGGATACGGCGGCGCGGTGCGGACTGGCGCTGAAGGCCGGCCTGCATCAGCAGCTCGCAATAAACGGCTGAGGAGCCATCCATGATCGGCACTTCCGGCCCGTCGATCTCGATGAGAAGGTTGTCGATGCCCATGCCGGCAAGCGCCGCCATCAGGTGTTCGACCACAGCGACAGAGACGCCGGCTTCATTGGTCAGCGTGGTGCCGAGCTGGGTATCGGAGACATATTCCGCATCCGCCTGGATGGTTGTATCCCCGCCCTTGATATCGGTTCGGCGGAAAACGACGCCTGTACCAGCGGGGGCCGGCTTCAGGACAAGCCGGGCCTTTTCACCACTGTGCACACCGACACCCGCACACACCGCGGGCCGCGCAATCGTTTGTTGAAATTCTACACTACCGGACAACACACCAACCTCCAGTTTCGCAAAAGAGTTTGGGGTGTATGTCGTCAGGATACAAAACACGGCTTGTTTCGGCGTGTTACAGAACGGGCGAAGACATATGACTTCGCCCTGTAATTATTATGTTTTTATTGTAATTCGCCGCGCCTGAAGAGGCTGCATCGGCGTGCAGAAGTCAGTGGTTGGCCGACCGGCGCAGGAAGGCCGGAATTTCAAGGTCCGCATCATCGAACGGGGCTGGCTCCGGATGGTCGTCCGGAGAGGACACGATCTGCGAGCGTGGCTCGGCCGTTGGGGCGTCGTCATTTTCGCCCTGTGAGCCCCGGCGCCACCCGAAAAGATTGGAGAATCCGGACGGGCTTGGGCGGCCTTCTTCCTCGGCAGGGGCCTCGGTCTGCTTGCTGAACACGGCATCGGCCTGGATCTGGTCTTCGCCTTCGCTGCCTTCGAAATGTTCGGCTGGCAGGGATTGGCCGGTGAAGTCACCGCGCGGGTCGACTTCGTCAGAGCGGAGCGGAGAGGCGTGGTGCAGGATCACTTTCGGGCGATCCTCTTCCTCCACGGCCAGGTCCGCTTCCATTTCCGGCTCGGCTTCCGCAACCGGTTCTTCCTCGATGGGTTCCGCGATTGGTTGGCGGACAGTTTCCGCAACCGGCGTGTTCTGCTTCAGCGACGGCATGACGGCATCGACGCCAGCCGCCACGACGGACACGCGGATCTTGCCTTCGAGTTCGGTGTCGAATGCGGAGCCGAGAATGATGTTGGCGTCCGGGTCGACTTCGCGGCGCACCTCATTGGCGGCCTCGTCAAGTTCGAACAGCGTCATGTCATAGCCGCCGGTGATGTTGATCAGCACGCCCTTGGCGCCGCGCATCGAAATATCGTCCAGCAGCGGGTTGTCGATGGCCAGCTTGGCGGCTTCGAGGGCACGGTTCTCGCCTTCGGCTTCGCCCATGCCCATCATCGCCGCGCCCATACCGCGCATGATCGAGCTGACATCAGCGAAGTCGAGATTGATCAGGCCCGGCATGACCATCAGGTCAGTGATGCCGCGAACGCCGGAATAGAGCACGTCATCCGCCATGCGGAACGCCTCGGCGAAGGTCGTGCGGTCATTGGCGATGCGGAAGAGATTCTGGTTCGGCACGACGATCATCGTGTCGACGTATTTCTGAATGCCCGCGAGGCCTTCTTCTGCGAAGGTCATGCGGCGTGTGCCTTCAAAGCTGAACGGCTTGGTCACGACAGCCACCGTCAGGATATTCATTTCCTGTGCGGCGCGCGCGATGACCGGGGCTGCACCGGTTCCGGTGCCGCCGCCCATGCCAGCGGCGATGAAGACCATGTGGGCGCCTTCGAGGCGCTCACGGATCTCGTTCATCGATTCTTCTGCGGCTTTCGCGCCGATGTCGGGGCGGGCGCCAGCGCCGAGGCCAGAGGTCGTTTCCGGGCCGAGCTGGATGCGGTTTTCCGTCTTCGATCGGGAGAGGGCCTGCGCATCCGTGTTGGCCACGATGAACTCGACACCCTGCAGGTTCGCCTCGATCATGTTGTCAACGGCATTGCCTCCGGCACCGCCAACACCAAAGACCAGAATCCTGGGCTTGAGTTCATGTGTCATTCGTCGTCCTCACCTTACCGCCATAAGCCACGCTGAAACGCTAAAATGACGCGTTGCAGCTAAGAAGCGGTTAAGTGATTCGCGTTTGGCATCAGAAATTTTCTTTCAACCAGTGGAACGCCTTGTTCACGGCTCCGCTTCGGGCTTCTGCTCCGTATTCCTTTGACGCAATGCCAGCCCGTACTGCGTCTGCGAACCCCAACTCCGAATACAGTAGCAGACCTGAAGCTGTGGAAAAAGCTGGTGTTCCCAGTGTTTCGCCAAGGAATTCAGCATTTGTCGGACGGCCGAGCCGCACAGGTGCTTCGAGGATGCGGCTGGCGACGTCACGTACGCCCGGCAACTGGCTTGCGCCGCCTGTCAGCACCACGCGCCGAGGCAGTACTTTGCGTACACCACTGGCTTGCAGGGTCTGCTGGACGTATTCGAAGATTTCCTCGATACGCGGTGCGATGATCTCGGCCAGCCGGGCGCGTTCCATACGGGTTGCCTGCAGGCGACCATCATCGCCGAGGCAGGGCGCCTCGATCCGTTCGGCGAGGCCGGGGCCTTCGAGATTGGCGGTGCCGTAGACGCTTTTCAGGCGCTCGGCGGCGGCAAAGGTCGTGCCGATGCCCTGGGCAATATCCGAGGTCACATGCGTGCCGCCCGCCGGGACAAGGCCGAGCCAGGCAGGAGAGCCATTCAGATAGACCGAGACGGCCGTGACGCCGGCGCCCATGTCGATACAGATCGCGCCATTCTCGATTTCGTCATCGATCAGCGTGCCTGCGCCGCTGGCGATGGAGGAGGGGATGAGCGCGTTGACGCTGAGATGGGCGCGGCCGACACATTCCACGAGATTGCGGACGATGGCCTTCGGCGCGGTCACGACCGACAACATCAGGCCCAGCCGGTCTGCATACATGCCGGCTGGCTCACGGACGCCTTCCTGGGCATCGACCCGGTAAGCGACCGGCCATGCGGCGAGGACGTCGGCGCCCTTGGTCGAGATCTTGGCCATCGCCTGGGCCTGGACCCGGCGGATGTCCTTCGGCGTCACTTCGCGGGCACCGATTTCGGTCGTGGCAGTGACCAGCTGGCAATTCAGCTTCGGCCCGGTGATGCCGAGCATGACATGGCTGATCTGTTCGCCGGCTTCGCGTTCGGCGTCTTCCACGGCAAGACGGATCGACCGTTCAAGCCCCTGCATGTCGGTGATGGTGCCGCCGCTGAACCCGCGTGATTGCTGGCGACCTGCGCCCAGAATCTGGAAATTGCGCGGGCCTGTGCCGTCATTCCGGCCAATCATGCAGGTGATTTTGGAACAGCCAATGTCCAGCGCCGCAATGGGGCTGGACGCACGCGATCCCCCAAGGGGCTTCCGCCGGGCCTGAACGTTTGCCATCAGCTGCGAGCCGCCTCTTTGCGTGCTGTGAAGTCAGGATCATTGACCGGGTCGAGATAGACGCGGCCCTTGTTGCGCAAGTCGATGGTCTCCAGCGGGCGCTGCATCAGGGCCGTGCGCACCTGCAAGGTGGAAAGCTTGTCCAGCGCGGCCACCATCTGGTGGTCTTCCGGCATGCGAACCGTGGCGCCGGACACGAGGCGCATGTCCCAGCGGCGATCATTGATGCGGGTCGCGATGGCAATGCGCGGAGCCACGTCCGGCTCCCCTTTCAGGGCGGTGACGAGGGCAGGGGCGGCCTTTGCGGCGCCGCGACCGGCGAGACGGATCAATTCCTTGTGGTCATCGGCGCGGGCACCCGGAATGACGCGGCCAAGACCGTCGACAACAGTCCATGCCTTGCCGTCATGCCACAGGGCGACCGGTTCGGCGGCGTCGGCAATGATCACCACCTGGTCCGGCCAGAGCCGGTGCACGCGCACATTCAGCACTTTGTGGGTGCCTTCGACGCGGCGGCGAATGACATGCGGATCGGCGCGGAACATGTTCTCGCCGGGCTCGATCATGGCAGCGGCGCGAATGTCCTGCGCGAGGGCCGGATCCTGTTCCAGCCCGATCACGGACACATCATTGACGGAAATACCCACGGTGCGGGCGGTGTTGTCCATGAAGCTGGCGAACCGGTTTTCGATCTGGGACATGGAGCCGCCCATCCAGGCGGCGGTTGCCACAACGATGGCCACCAGCATGACAAAGCCGAAGACGACCGAAGAGACGCGCACCTCTTCGCCGGTCACTTCGTCAACGATGACGGCGGGCCGGCGGCTGGCTTTCTTCTTCGGGACAGTCTGATTGCGGCTTACCTTAGGCATGAAGCATCCTCGATCATCCAGGCGACCAGCTGTTCGAAGGACATGCCTACGAATGCGGCCTGTTCGGGGACAAGCGAGGTGGGCGTCATGCCGGGTTGGGTATTTGTTTCCAGGATCACGAGCCGGTCTCTCTTGTCGTCATAGCGAAAGTCGGATCGCGTCGCGCCCCGACACCCGAGCGCCTTGTGTGCCTTCAGCGCAAATTCCATTGCCGCTTCGGTCACATGGGCAGGCAGGTCTGCCGGGATCACATGCTGCGATCCACCAGCCTCATATTTTGCATCAAAATCGTAATAGTCTCTTAAGGTCGTGATCTCTGTGACAGCCAGCGCCCGGTCGCCCAGAACGGCCACGGTCAGCTCGCGTCCGGGGATGAATTCCTCGGCCATCAGATGGTCGCCATAGCGCCAGTTGGGGCCGGTCAGTTCCTTCGCCGGACCATTGGCCCCTTCGCGGACGATCAGCACGCCGAAGCTGGATCCTTCCGCAACCGGCTTGATCACATAGGGCGGCTTCAGCGGATGGGCGGCGGCGGCCTCCGCGCGCGTGACCTGCTTGTCCTCGGCAATCGGAATGCCGGCTTCGCGAAACACCGCTTTCGATTTCAGCTTGTCCATCGCCAGCGCCGAGGCGAGCACACCGGAATGGGAATAGGGCAGACCGAGCACTTCCAGCGCGCCTTGCACACAGCCATCCTCGCCCCACGGGCCGTGCAGGCCGTTCAGCACCACATCCGGCTTTGCGTCGGTCAGCTGCGTTGCCAGATCACGCCCGGCATCGATTTCCACAACATCATACCCGGCCCTGCGCGCAGCGTTTGCCATCTGTTTACCAGAGGTGAGGGACACGTCCCGTTCGGACGACCAGCCTCCATAGATCACGGCAACACGTTTCATGAGATTTTCCTGCAAGCTGGCCTTCGGACTATACATCGCGTCTGCAGGGTTAAAGCGGCCTTAGCGTGGCAGACACTGCGCCTTTTCCCGGCAAAATGACAAAAATATTAGATTCAGTCTGTTGCCATGTTAAGACTACGTTTGTAGTCATTCGACACGATCAAATTGCGACCGGTGGTGAGACGCCGATTTATTCAAGACATCTGCGGGGAGGATACGCAGCGTGATCCCTTTGACACGGCTTGCCGTAAGTGCCTGCCTCGGCCTGGCCACATCGCAACTCGCCCTCTTTGCTGCCGCGGACATGGCGCCGGAAACCACGCCGGGCGCCACCATCTTCACGAAGGATGATTTCAATCAGTACGCCCCGCGAACGGCGCTGGAGATGGTCTCGCGCATTCCTGGCTTCTCGATTCAGGGTGACGATGACGGCTCACGCGGCTTCGGACAGGCGAGCGGAAATGTCCTCATCAATGGCCAGCGCGTGTCCGGCAAGTCGAATGGGGCGAGCGAGTCGCTGGACCGCATTTCCGCCTCGAGCGTTGTACGGCTCGAACTGGTCGATGCGTCAGCCTTTGAAATTGCCGGCCTGTCCGGGCATGTCGTGAATGTGATCACCAATGGGGATGGGGCGGTCTCAGGCACATGGCGCTGGCGTGCCCGGTTCCGTGACAACCTCCCGCCATTCTATAACGGCCTCAATCTCACTTTATCCGGCGGGCAGGGGGATATCAGCTGGTCATTCGAGGCTGAGAGCAGTCCGGAGCGCGGCGCATCCAATGGTCCTGAATTTGTCACCGACGGCGTTGGCAATCTGATACAGCGCCGTGAGGAAGACTTCACCTATGCCGCCGAATATGTCTCCGTATCCGGATCGGTCGGCTGGACGCCAGCCTCGGGTGCTATCGGAAACCTCAATGCAAAAACGACACTGTTCCAACCGGACAGGAAGGAAACAGCGACACTCTTCCCGGTTGACGGGCCAGAGGGGCGGCGGCTGTATGAGGGCGCCGAGGACGAGGTATTTGTGGAGATTGGCGGCGACTACGAATTTGGCCTTGGACCGGGCCGGTTAAAGGCAATCGGGCTGGTTCGTCGTGAAGACAGCCCAATCATTGACCGGGTGTTCGGTGGCAATGTTGATGGGACGGACATATCCGAAAGCCTGTTCACGCGCGATATTGAAGAGGGTGAATATATTCTCCGGACGGAGTATGGCCTGGCATTTGAGAATGGAAGCGACTGGCAAGTCGCGCTTGAGGGCGCGTTCAACTATCTGGACCAGCAATCTTCTCTTGCCAGTTCTGAAGGTGGCAGTCCGCTGGAGCCGCAGACCCTGCCGAATGCGAATTCACGGGTTGAGGAACAGCGGGGAGAAGTCTCCGTGACGCATGGTCGTCGGCTTTCTACCACAGTGACCGGACAAGTTTCCCTGGGCGCTGAAATCTCGGAGCTTTCCCAGTCCGGCGACGCGTCCAATGTGCGGACCTTCACCCGCCCCAAGGGCTTTGCCAGCCTGTCCTGGCAGGTCGATCCGTCATTGAAGCTCGTCACACGTCTTGAGCGGGAAGTGGGGCAGCTGGACTTTTTCGATTTCGTCTCATCGGTCAATCTGAGTGCTGGCAACGGCGAAAATGGTAATCCCGACATCGTGCCGGAGCAGAGCTGGCGGCTGAGCGCCCAAGCCGAGAAGAATTATGGCGGCTGGGGCGCCGCGACGCTCGAAGTCTTCTATTCCGACATCGAAGATATCGTCGATCGCGTGCCCATCGGCACGGGCGATGGTCCGGGCAATCTCGACTCGGCCTGGCGCCTTGGCGCGGAATGGGATGCAACGGTGAAATTCGACAAAATCGGTTTTGCCGGCGCGGAATTGTCCTTTGAAGGCGAGTATTACGAGTCGGATGTGACCGACCCGCTCACCGGGGAGGTGAGGCCGATCAATGACAGTTCGAAATACTGGATGCTCACCGAAATGCGCCAGGATATTCCGAGAACGGATTGGGCCTGGGGTGTCGGGTTCGAGCGCTGGGAACGCAATCCGTATTATCGCCTGTCCGAGACAGGGCAGGAAGGGGCGCGCCCCGGATTTGGGTTCGCCTATATCGAGCACAAGGACATCTGGGGCATGACCGGACAGGCGACATTCGGGAACTTTGCCAACCAGAATGACACATTCCGCCGGCAATTGTACGACACCAATCGCCTCGGCAATGTCGTGCGGGTGGAAGACCGCTCCCGCGATTTCGGTCCGATCTTCACGATCCAGCTGGAAGGGACGTTCTAGGCGCGCCTCGGTCAGGGCAGGGGCTGCTGGATGCGTCCGATACGGCGCACTTCCCAGCGCAGCTCCACGCCTTGCGACTCCCGCACCTGCGCCCGGACCAGTTCGCCCAGCGCTTCGAGGTCGGCCGCCGTGGCGTCGCCGGTATTGATCAGGAAATTGCAGTGCTTTGGCGAAACTTGCGCGCCGCCAACCTTCAGGCCACGGCAGCCCGCCGCGTCAATCAGTTTCCATGCGGAGCGCTGGTCCGGCGTGCCGGGCGGGTCGGGGTTCGCAAACGTCGAGCCGGACGTCTTGTCCTTGATCGGCTGCGTCTCTGCGCGGCGGGCCTGCAGCGCCTCGATTTCCGCGAGAATGGTTTCAGGCGCGCCTGTGCCTGTGCCTTCAAGTAACAAACGCGTCACGATGAGGTCGTCCGGAAGGTCCGTATGCCGGTAGGAAAAATGTGCTTCCGGAAGCGCGCCTGGCCGGGCCGGTCCGCGATAGGCCACTTTGGTGCCATCCCGCCGATAACCGTGCAGGCTGACCAGCACGTCGCGCAATTCCCGCCCATAACACCCTGCATTGGTGCGGGTCGCGCCGCCAAGGGATCCGGGAATGCCGGACAGGAATTCGAGCCCGGTGATGCCGTTGCGGGCTGCGGCCTTGGCGACAGCTACATCCAGGGCACCTGGCCGGGCAGATAGCGTGATGCCGTCCTCTGCCTCGACTGCGCCCCAGTATTTTCCCATCAGGCGGATCACGACGCCTTCGATGCCACCATCGCGCACGATCACATTCGAGCCAACGCCGAGCACGGTCACAGGAATGGCCGGATCGAGCGTCTTCAGGAAGCCGGCAAGGTCTGCTTCGTCTTCGGGCAGGAACAGCCAGTCGGCCGGCCCGCCCACCCGAAACCAGGTATAGGGCGCGAGGCTGGCATCCTTGAGCAGCTTGCCGCGAACAGGGGGAAGTGTCGTCATCATAGGGCCTAGGCGTTCGGGCACTTCCCCCTCCATGTCAAGCAGCGGGCGCGGAGGTCCGCTCGCCGTACCAGTCAATGTTGCGGGTCATGTACATGGTCAGCGCAATGGCCGCGAAGCTTGCCAATGCACCGGCCAGCAGGGCATGGCTCTCGGCCCGCATCAGCACATAGATCAGCGTGTAGATGCCGGACAGGATCGCCAGCGCGCGCAGGCCATACAGCCGTGAGCGGAACACGCTGGCCGCATAGGCGGCGGTCAGCAGCACGGTCATGCTTGCGGCGATCAGGAAGGCTCCGTCAAAGCCGATGCGCTCCGACATGGCGAGCAGCAGGATGTAGAAGATCGTCTGTGCCAGACCGACCAGGACATATTGCGCGGGGTGGGCCCGCGCGGCGCTGGTCACCTCGAACAGGAAGTAGGCGAGGAAGACGAAGCCGACAAACATGACGGCATATTTCAACGCGCGTTCGACGCTCTGATAGGGATTGCCTTCCTTCATGAACCGCACGGCCATGTCGCGGCGGTTCCATTCGGTCAGTTCGCCAAGGTCGAGATTGGCCCCGGCGCCGGCAATGCCGCGTGCCAGATAGGGCACTCGCCAATGCGCCTCGAAGCCTTCCGCCTGGCCGTCGCCCGCCGTATGGCGCTCTGGCAATACGCCGCCCTGGAAGCTGGGATCGTTCCAATTGCTGGCAAGGGTGACCCGCGTATCCTTTGCAAACGGCGCAATGGACAGGCGTTCTGCCCCGGACAGACGCATGCTGGAGGTCAGCACGATGGGCGACGTGGCGGTTTCGAGACCGGCAATATGCCCGCCGGCAAGAGTGACGCCGGAGGTCGGCACAGGTTGGTAATTGCCTGTGTTGGCGGCGAAATAGGGTGTGGGCTCGATCGCTACGTCCGTGCCATTTGATGTGACGGTGATCGCATCCCGAATGCCGCGCGTGTCCGACACGCCGAGATATATACGGGCATCCGACCAGATGGGCGTGGCGTCCTGGGGCAGGGCCGCGCGCAAGGCTGCCGGGTCGAATACGGCGTCCATGTTTATGGTGGCATCGAAGACAGGGATGGCATGAATGCCGCGGGTGCGCATCTGAACGTCCACATCGGCCGAGGCGGTTCCGGTGTCGGCATAGGCGACGACATAGCCGTAAACCAGATCATCCTGCCTTGGGCCAAGGGCGCGTGAATAGGGGACGGACAAGACCGGTCCGAGCACGGATTGCGGGCCTCCGACCATTTCACTGACGTCGGCCAGGGCGCGATCCGCGCCCATGCGGCGGTCCTGCACGACGGAATGAATGAACAGGGCGGGAATGGCCATCAGAAGAGCAAGTCCGCAGACGAGCAGCAATTTCAGGCCGACGGACCGTTGCGGCACGAGGCTCGCGAACGGCGATTGAGGTTGAGACGTATCGGTCATGTTTGGGATCCCCAAAAAAATGATTGGAGACACGGTTTATGACCCGGTGCGCGCGGCAGCGGTGGGGCGCAGCCGGGGCCGGCCCAAGGTTACATTGCGGTCATCTTGTGACGTGGTTACCGGTTCGGGGAGTTGTCCTGATCCAGCTCATCGGAGATTTCATCCGCAGCCTCGGAGACTTCATTGGCAAATTCGGAGGTTTCCTCCGGCAGGTCTTCAAGGGTGGCGTCCATCCGGGCGCCAGCGCCTTCGAAGGAGCCTTCCTGCAGATAGTACCAGCCCAGCGTGATCACGAAGACAACGCAGATAAAGGCGAGAATAGCGGTGAGCGTGCGGCCCATGATGAGTCTCCTTGAGAGTATTCATCAGGGTGAACGCGGCGTTTACCGTCGGGTTCCGATTTCGTGGGTCAGACTTTCTGCGTGGTCAGGGCGCCGTGGCAATGCTTGTACTTCTTGCCGGAGCCGCACGGGCAGGGAGAGTTGCGGGGCGTGCTGGCCCAGCTTTCCTCTGCCTGGTGCAGGGCAGGTCCGGGCGGCGGCGTGTCGTCGCTCGACATTTCATTATGGCCCGTGTCCGGATCAAGATGTGTCTCGCGCATTTGCGGGGCCGGGGCCGGGGCCGGGGCAGGCGCAGCGGCCGGCGGCACCGGACGACGCTGTTGCTGTTCTTCAGGCGGCTGCACGCGGATATGCATCAGCGAGCGCGTCACCGTTGCGCGCAGCTCGTTCAGCAGATTGTAGAACAGGTTGAAGGCTTCTTCCTTGAACTCGTTCAGCGGGTCGCGCTGGCCGTAGGAGCGCAGATGGATCACGGACCGCAACTGGTCGATCATCTGGAGGTGTTCACGCCAGCGCATGTCGAGAACCTGAAGCAGGATCTGCTTCTCGATGCGTTGCATCTGTTCGAGGCCGACTTGCTCCGTGATCGCCTCATAGACCTTGGCGATTCCATCGTGGACGCGCTCGGCGACTTCCTGATTGGCAACGCCTTCTTCGGAGGCCCAATCCTTCACAGGCATGTCGACTGCAAAATCACTGCGCAGGGCTTCAGCGAGCCCGTCCATGTCCCACTGCTCGGCATAGGCTTTTTCGGGCATGGTGCGGGCGATCAGGCTGTTGATCACGTCTTCGCGCATATCGAGGATCGTGTCGGAGACATTCTCGGCGCGCATGAAGTCCATGCGCTGCTCGAAAATGGCCTTACGCTGATCATTGATCACGTCATCATATTTGAGGACGTTCTTCCGGATCTCGAAATTGCGCTGTTCGATTTTCTTCTGCGACGTTTCCATCGCCTTGTTCATCCAGGGATGAGTGATGCCCTCATCTTCCTTGATGCCCAGGCGGCGCATGACATTGTCCATCCGCTCGGCAGCAAAGATGCGCATGAGGTCGTCTTCGATGGAAATGTAGAATTTCGACTTGCCCGGATCGCCCTGGCGGCCCGTCCGGCCGCGCAGCTGGTTGTCGATCCGGCGGCTTTCATGACGCTCTGTGCCGAGAACATACAGGCCGCCTGCGTCGAGGGCCCGCTTTTTCTTGACCTCGATATCGGCCTTGATCTGGCTGGTCAGCAGCGACAATTCGCTTTCGGTCAGTTCCCGGCCGAGCTTGGCTTCCTGTTCGGCTTTCTCATGCTCGACGCGCATTTCGAAATTGCCGCCCAGCTGGATATCGGTACCCCGGCCAGCCATGTTGGTGGCAACCGTGATTGCACCCGGCACACCGGCATTGGCCACGATCTGGGCTTCCTGTTCATGGTGGCGCGCATTCAGCACCTTGTGCGGAATTTTTGCGGTCGTCAGCAAATTCGACAGGACTTCGGACTTCTCGATGGAGGCCGTGCCGAGCAGGACCGGCTGGCCCTTGGCATGGCACTCGCGCACATCCTTGACGATCTCGGCATATTTCGCGCTGGCGGTGCGATAAACGACGTCGTCTTCATCGATCCGCTGGATCGGCTTGTTCGTCGGCAGGTCGATGACACCGAGATTGTAGATGTCAGCAAATTCGTCGGCCTCGGTCAGGGCCGTCCCGGTCATGCCGGCCAGCTTGGTGTAGAGGCGGAAATAGTTCTGGAAGGTGATCGAGGCCAGAGTCTGGTTTTCCGGCTTGATGTCGACCCTTTCCTTGGCCTCGATGGCCTGGTGAAGGCCTTCCGACAGGCGGCGACCTTCCATCATGCGGCCCGTGAATTCGTCGATCAGC
The DNA here is from genome assembly GCA_002414505.1 of Hyphomonas sp. UBA5111. Lineage (GTDB taxonomy): Bacteria > Pseudomonadota > Alphaproteobacteria > Caulobacterales > Hyphomonadaceae > Hyphomonas. Next base: position 15,629 of record DHZF01000010.1, read on the forward strand.
ATGACCTGACCGTCCTTCACGATGTAATCCTTGTCGCGGGCATACAGCTTGTGTGCGCGCAGCGCCTGATTGGCATGGTGGACGATGGAGATGTTCGCCGGCTCCCACATGGAGCCTTCCAGCGTGCCGGACTCTGTCAGCCACTCTTCGATCTTCTCAGTACCGGTTTCGGTATAGGTGACCGAGCGCTGCTTCTCGTCGAGTTCGTAATCCTCGTCCGTCAGGCGCGGCATCAGCGCGTCGAGCGCCATGTAGAGTTCTGACCGGTCATCGGTCGGGCCGGAGATGATCAGCGGCGTGCGCGCTTCATCGATCAGGATGGAGTCCACCTCGTCGACGATGGCGAAATGGTGCTCGCGCTGGGCCATCTGGTCCAGCGAGTATTTCATATTGTCGCGCAGGTAATCGAAGCCGAACTCATTGTTCGTGCCGTAGGTGATGTCAGAGGCGTAGGCCTTGCGGCGCTCCGCGTCGGAAATGCCATGCACGATGATGCCGGTCGTCATGCCGAGGAAGCCATAGACCTGGCTCATCCACTCGGCGTCGCGCTTGGCGAGATAGTCGTTCACGGTGATGACGTGGACGCCCTTGCCTTCAAGCGCGTTCAGGTAGACGGCCAGGGTTGCGACCAGCGTCTTGCCTTCCCCCGTCCGCATCTCGGCGATATTGCCGGAGTGCAGCACCATGCCGCCCATCAACTGGACGTCGAAATGCCGCATGCCGAGCGAGCGGCGCGCCCCTTCGCGGACAACCGCAAAGGCTTCTTCGAGCAGGCTGTCCAGGATGGCACCATCAGCGAGGCGTTTGCGGAACTCTTCGGTCTTGCCCTTCAGGGCTTCGTCCGACAGGGCCTCCATCATGGGCTCAAGGGCATTGATCCGGTTGACGCGCGCGTGAAGCGGCTTCAGCTTGCGATCATTGACTGAACCGAAAATCTTGCGGGCAACAGAAAGCATATCAGGTAGCACCAATTGATCTGGGGCGACAAAACTCTAATCCTGACAGCGGAACCGGCAGAATAATTGTGGGTTCTCCCACAGCACGTGCGCTGGCTGAAACCCCTCGACCAGCGTTCGGGTCAGACTTAAGAACGCCGCATTGGGGTGTCAATGCAGAGCCCTCAGCCTAAAGGAGACTTTACCGTGCTGCTTCTGAAGCCCTTTTCCCGCGCTTTGCCTGCACTGCTCGCCGCTTCCACCCTGTTACTGGTCCCCGCCTGTAACCGCCCGGTCGAAGAAGAACCCGTCATTCAGGTCGAGGCCGCCGCCGCAGTGACCGTCAATGGCGACCCGATCTATGTCAGCGAAGTCGAGCTCGAAGCCGTCGCGCGCGGTCTGATTTCGCCCGGCGACACGTTCGGCCCCGGCGATGAGAACTACGACCTCGTCCTGGACCAGCTTATCGACCAGAAATTGATGGCGCAGGAAGCGCTGAACCGCCGGCTCGACAAGGGCGCGGCCGCCGAGCGCCGGCTGGAAGTCGCCCGCGAGCGCATTCTCGGCAATCTGCTGGTCGAAAGCCTGGTCGCCTCCGAGGTCAATGAGGACAGCATCGAGGCCATGTACAAGGAACAGGTCGCCCTGCAGCAGGAAGATGATGAAGTCGCGATCGCGCATATCCTCGTGGAAACCGAGGAACAGGCCCGCGACCTTCACCAGCAGATCCAGGACGGCGCCACGTTCGAGAGCCTCGTTGTCTCCAACTCCCTCGATACGACGACGCGCATGGAGAATGGCGATCTCGGCTATGTCGCGCCGAACAATATGGCTGACCCGTTCCCGGTCGTGATTGCCAATACCGGGGTGGGGGAGGTGTCCGACCCCTTCCTGTCGGCCGATGGCTGGCACCTCCTGAAGGTGAAGGACCGCCGGACCAGCCCGCCAAAGACCCGCGCCGAGATGCGGCCCGAGATCGTGACGTTCCTGACGCTCAACCAGGTCAGCAAGATCCTGCGGCGCCTGCGCACCGAAGCGCAGATCGAAAAGGGCCAGAAAACGACGAATATTGTTCCGGATTCTGCACTTTCGCTTGAAAGCGAGGGCGATCTCCTCAAAGAGCAGCCCGCATCTGATGAACAAGGACGTGAACTTTGAAATTGACCCCTTCTCCCTTCGCCCCGGCTCGCTTTCCAGACCTGCCGGTCGTCAAGGGCGTGCGCGCGGCAACCGGCTCGCGCGGTTTCTATGCCGCGCGCGGCCTGACGCGGGATGACGTGTTCCTGTTCGCCTTCGACGAGGGCACGCATTGCGCAGGCGTCTACACGGTCTCCCGGACCGCCTCGGCCGATGTGCTCTGGTGCCGCGAAGCCCTGGAGGCCGGGGGCGGCACGGCGCGGGCCCTGATCGCGAATTCCGGAAATTCCAATGCCTTTACCGGGCCCAAGGGCGTGTTGAAGAATGAGGCGACCCTGAAAGCGCTGACCGAAACGCTGGGCGTGGACAAGGCAACCTGCTTCCTCGCCGCGACGGGCGTGATCGGCGAGCCCTTGCCTGATCCGAACTATGTCGGCGCCTTCGTGCCGGACCTTGCCGGCAAGCTCTCCGAGCCGGATTGGGAAGCGGCCGCGCGCGCCTTCATGACCACCGACACCTTCCCGAAGGGTGCGGGGTTCGGAATCGAAATAGACGGAACTGAAGTGAATTTCGCCGGCATCGCCAAGGGATCCGGCATGATCGCCCCGAACATGGCGACCATGCTGTCCTATGTGTTCACCGATGCGGCGATCGCGCCGGACCTGCTTCAGGACCTGCTGGAAGACATCGTGGACGAGACGTTCAACAGCATCACGGTCGATGGCGATACGTCCACGTCCGACACGCTGATGGTGTTCGCAACCGGGGCGAGCGGCATGGTGCCAATCACATCGGCAGACGATCCGCGCTTTGATGCGTTCGCGACGGCGCTGCACACGCTCTGCCTCGACCTGGCGCATCTCATCGTCAAGGATGGGGAAGGGGCCAGCAAGTTCGTGACGGTCACCGTGAAGGGCGCCGTCTCGCGGCTCTCTGCCAAGATCATGGCCTGCGAGATCGCCAATTCGCCTCTCATCAAGACCGCAATGGCGGCCGGGGATGCGAATTGGGGCCGGGTCGTCATGGCCGTCGGCAAGTCGCTGGAGCCAATCCAGATGGATGAACTCTCGATCTGGTTCGATGATGTGCTCGTGGCCAAGAATGGGGCGCGGGCCCCGGATTATTCCGAGGCGGCGGCCGGCGCCGTGTTCGCCCAGCCGGAATTCACGATTTGCGTCGATGCCGGGGTAGGCGATCAGTCCCACACCGTCTGGACCTGTGATCTCACGCACGGCTATGTCGACATCAACGGAGCCTATCGTACATGACAGGCCAGGTGATACTGGTGGTTGCGGCAGCCCTCTACGATGCGGAAGGTCGTATCCTCTTGGCCCAACGCCCTGCCGGAAAGCCGATGGCAGGCCTCTGGGAGTTTCCAGGCGGTAAGATTGAGAACGGTGAGACGCCGGAGCGGGCCCTGGTGCGGGAACTACACGAAGAGCTCTCGATCATGGTGGATGAGACCTCACTGAAACCGATCACTTTTGCCAGTCATGCTTATCCGGATTTTCACCTTTTAATGCCACTTTTCTCAACGGAGAGTTGGGAAGGCGAGCTTGCGCCCAGGGAAGGACAGACCCTGGCCTGGGTCAGATCATCGGACCTTCATCTCTATCCGGCGCCTGCGGCAGACATTCCCTTGTTTGACGTGCTCTCGGGTAAATAGACACACTCGGAGCGAACATGATGGCCTCGAACATGATTTTCAGCCGCTTTCTGCGGGACGATGCAGGTGCAACAGCCGTGGAATACGGGCTTCTGGTGGGTCTGATTGCGGTCGCCATCATGGGCGGTCTCGTAGCTGTCGCCACATCCATCAACACAACGTTCTCGACCGTCGAGACGGAGATGTCCTGAGGGCCGATTGGGCTCAATTCAGGAAGATTCGTGATTTCGCACGGCGTCGGCCAGGCTGACCTTGGCGCTGCCGGGTTTTAGCGGCTTGGGCTGGGAGTCCGACGGGCTCCAGCCGGACAAATGCACCACTTCAAATGTTGCGCGCACGCGTCCATCGGGATCGCTGAAGGTCTCGGTGTAGATTTCCATGGCGCGCAGCAGCACACGTCGCGGCAAGGGCCGCGTCATGCCGGATGCGAAAGCGGCGCGCTCGCCCATCCCTTTCAAATCGCTCAGTAACGCCATCGGAGTGGCATACCGCACCACGACCTTGTCCCGGTCGACGACCGGCAGGGCAAACCCCGCCCGTTGCATCAGACTCGCCATGTCACGCAGGCCGGGAAGGGGAGAGACACGCGCCGCGACGCCGCCGGTCACTTCCGTTTCCGCTTCCATCAGGCTGGCGCGCAACTCACTCAGCGTGCCTGCGCCAAACAGGGCGCCCAGGAACAGGCCATCGGGCTTGAGGGCCTGCCGGATCTGCACCAGCGCGCCGGGCAGGTCATTCACCCAATGAAGCGACAGCGCCGACACGATCAGGTCCAGGCTGGCCCGCTCAAACGGCAAATGCTCCTCATCCAGCACGTGCGCCTGCAGGCCGGCGGCCCGGCTGAGCGCGACCATGCCGTGGGACAGGTCGCCCGCTTCGATGGTCCCGACCTTGCCGCTGGCCAGAACGCGTCTGGCAAGCTGGCCGTCATGTGTGCCGAGATCGAAGGCGCGATCAAAGGAATGGGACGTATCCGCCAGCCGGTCGGCGATATCGCTCGACACGCGCGCTTTCAGGAAGTCATATTTACTGAAATTCGCCGCGGCACGGCTGCGATTGCGGGCCACACGTTCGCGGTCGAACAGGCGAGGGGGGGCGGCATTCGGGGGAACCGGGGAAGGCATGAGCAGCGATATGGACCACCGGGCCCGCATGGCAAAGGGGCTATTGCGCGCGACGGCTGAATTTCTCTGGCCCCAACGCTCCCTGGTCAGTGGCCAGCGTGGCGCCGGCAAGGGGCCGCTCTCGCCGTCTGAATTTGCCGCCATCGGCTTCCTGTCCGATCCTGTCTGCGAAAGCTGTGGCCGGCCAATGGAGCTGGATCTGGGACCAGGGGCGCAATGCGCGCCCTGTATTGCCCGCCCGCCACGATGGGACCGGGCCCGCGCCGCCCTCGTCTATGAGGCCGCCAGCCGCCGCATCGTGCTTGATCTGAAACGGTCCGGCCGCCGGGACGGGCTGCATGTGATGACCGGCTGGATGCACCGGGCGGGGGCGCAACTGGTCGCCGAAGCCGATCTGATCGTGCCCGTGCCGCTGCACTATACGCGCCTTGTCAGCCGGGGCTTCAACCAGTCGGCCTGGCTGGCGCAGGGAATTGCCCGCCGCGCCGGCCTGTCCTGCCGCGTCGATGTCCTGAAACGCCGCCGCCGCACGCCCACCCAGGGTGGGCTCAGCGCCAAGGCCCGCCGGCGCAATGTCGCGGGGGCTTTCAAAGTCTCCGACCGCGCTGCAACCCATGTGCGTGACAAGCGTATCCTGCTGGTGGATGATGTCCTGACGACGGGCGCGACCCTGTCGGCCTGCACGCGGGCCCTGAAACAGGCGGGAGCGCGACAAGTCGACGTGCTGGTGCTTGCGCGCGTTGTGCGGGAAACGGATGTCACCATATAAAACGGGAAGAAACTATTCAGGAGCCCCTCAATGGCTGATGTCACAATCTATACGCGCCAGTTCTGTCCCTACTGCACGCGCGCTGTTTCCCTGCTGAAATCCAAGAACGTCAATTTCAATGAAATTGACGCCGGAATGGATGTGCAGAAAAAGGCCGAAATGGTCGAACGGTCCGGGGGCGGACGCACGTTCCCGCAGATTTTCATCGGCGACAAACATATCGGCGGCTGCGACGACATGATGGCTCTGGAACAATCCGGCGAACTGGATTCGCTGCTCGCTGCCTGATGTAGGATTGCCATGATCCGGTATGCGCTGATCTGCTCTGATTGCGACCATGACTTCGAGGCATGGTTTGCCTCCTCTGCGGCATTTGACGACCAGTCGGGCCGGGGCCTCGTCAGCTGCGCAATGTGCGGCGGCGAGAATGTCGCCAAGCAGATCATGGCGCCTTCGGTACGCACGTCGGAAAACCGCAAGTCCGAACCGGATGAGGCGGCCAGGGTGCGCGAATTCATGGCGAAGGCGCGCGATCACGTTGCGAAAAATTTCGACTATGTCGGCGACAGCTTCGCGGATGAGGCGCGCTCGATGTATTATGGCGAGACCGAGGACCGGCCGATCTGGGGAGAAACCACAGCTGAAGAGTCCGAGGCCCTGCGCGAAGAAGGCGTGCCCGCCGCGCCGCTGCCGCGCGCTCTGACGCCGCCTCTGCCCAAGACGGACAAGCAACTAAACTGAACTGGAGCGCTTTGACGCGCTTGACCCTGCTTCGCCCTCATATATTACGCAAGTCACAAGGTTTTTGACGGGGAGTGCCCTAAATGGCTGCCAGTGAATATCATCGTGGAGACATGGACATCAGCGCCCAGAAGGCGAC
>DHZF01000010.1:22243-29674 GCA_002414505.1 Hyphomonas sp. UBA5111
TTCGGCATTGTCTCCGGCCTGGTCATGAATCTCGGCGGCCGCTGGATGGCAACCGTGGTGCTGATGGTGGTGCTGGCGCTGATCGTCCAGCTGTTCATCGCCCTGTTCGGCCTGGTCCTTTAAAACAGCTCAAACCGTAAGGTTTTCCGGCTCCTTGCAATCGGCACATGTGGCGATGGCAGGATCGGCCTTGAGGCGCGTCAGCGCGATACGGCTTTCACAATTCGTACAGAGGCCATAATTGCCGGCTTCCATGCGGGCGAGTGCGGATTCGATCCGGGCCAGCTGTTCAGCGTATTTTTTCAGGGGGCGGGATGTGCCTGCGATTCCGTACGGGCCTGCATCCTGGGTCAGGCGATCCGGTCCGGGGAGGGGAGGCATCGTCTTCATCTGAAGTGATGCTGCGACTCCTTTAAGGGCTTGGCAAGGCGTTTCAGGCGATTGAGTGTAATCCATATCGACAAACGTTAACGACCCGACGTTGAAAACGTAAAAGGACGCCGTGCCGATGCCCTCATCGCCCCTGATCATGACTTCCGTCACCAAGCGGTTTGGTGCCTTCACCGCCGTGGACTCCCTGTCCCTGGAGGTGCCGGACGGTCAGATCATCGGGTTCCTGGGCCCGAATGGCGCAGGCAAGTCGACCAGTTTGCGCATGGCCCTTGGCATCATGGAGCCGGATTCGGGCGAGGTGGAATTGTTTGGCGACAAGCCGAATGTCCGGGCGCTCCAGAAAGTCGGCTTCCTTCCGGAAGAACGCGGCCTCTACAAGAAGATGACTGCGCGCGACACGATCAGCCATTTTGCGCGCCTGAAGGGCCTGTCGGCCCAGGATGCCCGCGCCCGCGCTGACGAATTGCTCGGCGCGACGGGGCTGGAGGAGTTCAGCCGCACCCGCATCTCGAAACTCTCCAAAGGCATGGCGCAGAAGGTTCAGATCCTGTCCACGCTGGCCCATCGGCCGGACTTCCTGATCCTTGATGAGCCCTTTTCCGGGCTTGATCCGGTCAACCAGCAGGCGCTTGAAGACCTGATCCGTACCGAACATGCGCGCGGCGCGACCATCCTGTTCTCCACCCATGTCATGGAACATGCCGAACGCCTCTGCGACCGCATCATCATGATGGCGCGGGGCCGCAAGGTGCTGGACGGCACACTGCAGGAAGCCTTCGCCACGCTGGGGCAGGGGGCACGGATCTCGGTCGAAGCCGGATTTGACCTGGCCGCCGTGCTGGCCCCGAAGGGCTTCGAGGCCATCCGGACCACGGACACCGGGCATGGCGAGACCTGGCGAATAGACCTGCCGCCCGGCCGGGAGGCGCAGGACGCCTTGCGCGCCGCGCTGGAGGCAGGCGCCCCCATCACCGGCTTTGCGCCGGAAGAGGCCCGCCTGCGCGACGTCTTCGTCTCGCTGGTCGGTGAGGCCGACGCTGCCGCCCTTGCAGCATCCCTTGCAGAAGACGAGGCCGCCTGATGCGCAATATTTTGCTGATCTTTCGCCGTGACTATCTTGGCTACGTAAAGGCCTGGGGCTTCTGGCTCAGCCTTGCCGCTGTGCCCCTGTTCATGATCATCGGCGCGGCGCTTGCCGGCTTTGCCGCGCAATCCTCACCAGTCCGCTATTTCGCCGTCGTCGAACCCGGCAGCATCTATGCCGACGCGATCGAAGCCGAATTCCAGAGACGGGAACAGGCAGACGCCGAGCGAACCAGCGAAATCGTCGAACAGCTCGACCTGCCTGCGATGGGCGAGGATGAAGCCCGCGCTGCCGCAGAAGGGGCCGGCGTCGCCAATAGGAAATTCATCGCAGTGCCTGCGCCGGCAGAGTCGATTGACGGCTTGCGACCCTACCTGCTCGGCGAAAAGACCGTCTCCGGCCCGCTGGGCGACAAGCCGCTCTTTGCGGCCCTGATACTGGCCGAGGATGGCAGCGAACTCGAATATTGGAGCGATGACGTCAATGTCGACCAGCTCCGCTACCTTGCCCAGGACGCCATGCTGCGCCTTGCCCGCCGCGACGCCCTGACAGAGGCCGGGCTGGACGAGGACTTCCTCCAGACCGTCGATGATGCCGCCTTCGCCGTCCCGGCGCGCCGGATCCGCACGGTCGAGGAACAGGATGCGGCGGGGAATGAAGTCACAATGGCTGACCGCGCGCCGATGTTCGTCGCCGGCGGTCTCGCCTATTTCCTCTGGCTTATGGTGTTCTCGATCATCCAATATCTGTTGATGGGCACGATCGAGGAGCGCTCGAACAAGATTTTCGACACGCTGCTGACCTCGGTGAAGCTGCCGGAATTGCTGGCGGGCAAGCTGCTCGCCGTATTCGCGGTCACCTCCACCATGATGCTGTCCTGGGGCCTGTTTGCCTTTGCCGGAGGCACGGTCGTCGCGACCCAGATTCCGGGCGTCGGCAACATCATCGAGCCGTTCGCCGCGGCGCTCGCCAATCCGGCCATCATCGTGCCGGGCCTGATCAGCTTTATTCTCGGCTATATCATGTATGGCATGATCTTCATGGCGCTCGGCTCGCTCTGCGATACGATCCAGGAAGCCCAGACCCTGCTCAGCCCGATGATGATCCTGCTGATGCTGCCCATGTTCGCGATCTTCATCGCCTTCCAGGATCCCGGCTCGCCATTGGTCGATATCGCCTCATGGATTCCGTTCTTCACGCCTTTCCTGCTGATCCTGCGCATGCCGCATGATCCGCCGCTCTGGGAAGTGCTCGGCCAGATGGGCCTGATGGCGGCGTTCGCGCTGCTGATCCTGTGGCTGTCCACCAAGGTCTACCGCGCAGGCGCCGTCCACGGCGCCGGCATCGGCGACATGGGCGGCATGCTCAAGCGGATGGTCGGCCTGAAAGGGAAGGCGGCTTAGGGCGAACTCCACGCTTGGGTTCGTTTCTGGCCCAAAACGACCAAGCAAACCAAGCTCGTTGGTCGGCGTGCGTTAAGAGAATAGTGCCTGATAGCAGGAGGGCGAGAGAATATCCCGCCTTCCCACTTTGGCTCATGAGATCATCAGGATCACGTACACGAGCGCGGTCAGCACCGCACAAACACGCTGTGATCGCTCAAAAGCGGCCGCTAGCGCTAAACACGCGAACACCGCGTGCAAAACTACGTCCTGGGCCAGCATCATGCCGGCCCATTCAATGAAAAGTTGCAGATACCTCATCATCAGGTATTCTCCTGTTATGAGGCGAGGCCCCGCCCTGGGTTAAGGCGTTGTCCGGACACGAGTAATATGAAGGGTGGACGGCTGAGGCGCAGTCGCTCAAAGATGACCACAAAAGCAATAGATCGCCTTATCTTTCCTTTGATTGAGAAAACTTGCCTAAAATTGACCCAAACATTCTGAAGGACTTCGGCAGGGCCGTGAAACGTGCCCGAACGCTCTTGGGGTGGGACCAGCCAACCTTGGGCGGCAAGATCGACCCGCCTGTCGGGGCGTCCTTCATCTCCAAGGTCGAGAAAGGCCGAAAAGAAGCGCTTGATGCCCGCACCGTGGGGCGGTTCCGCATCGCTCTCGACCTTGATGAATCGTGGGTCGACAAGTTTCTTGACGCCGAAGAAACTGCTGAAACCCTGGAGACAAAGGCCGAGCGTGAAGCGGATCTTGTGATCGACCGTTTGCGCCGTGAAGGCATGACCGAGGGCACTTCGGACGATTTGCTGATCCAACTGGCCAACAACTTTACAGAAGGCGATCACAAAGATCGCGATACCGCCTACCTGAGCGTCAAGGCTGCGCTGGAAACACTCAAATCAAGCGAGCATATCGCTCAACTGGCGGGTAACGCCGACGCTCAGTTCGCGGCGCTGATGAAAGACGTCGATGCGCTAAACAATCAGGGTGAATTTGATCTGGCGCAAGACAAACTTGCACGGCAATCGGCGTGGCTGCGTGAACAAAAAGACCGGCTGAACCGGCTATCAGAACTGCAACTGGAAAAAGAGCTAAATCAAGACCGCCTGCGTAACCGCCCTGATCTTGCGGCCGACCGGATCATCCGCAATCTGCGCGAATTCCCGCAAGGCAAACTTTTTGAAGCTATTCGTAGCAAGACAACTGACTGGAGAAATCAAGGTCATAAGGTTGGGGATGTGTTTGCCTTGCAGGTTTCGCTGGCATTGGCGCAGAGCAATTATGAGAGAGTGAAGAACAAGAAGCCGTTGGCCGCATCGGCGCTTCATTCCCTTGGCTGGTGTCACTTTCGGTTGGCGGAAAGATCAAGCGGCGATCAGCATCTGTATTCGGCATTGCACGCCTTCGATGCCGCCCTAAAGAAAACTAGCAAGGCGAAAGACCCCTCAAACTGGAGCGCATGTCAGGACGGGCTCGGCGCGATTCTTCACCAATTGGGCCAACGCCAGAGAGACGTTGCGCTTTTGGAACAGGCGGTGGTCGCCGAGCGTGCGGCGCTAAAAGTTGTGCACAAACTCAATCCACCGGAAATCGACTCACTGTGGAATAATCTAGGCGCCATTCTTCAAAGGCTGGGTGAGTTAACTGAAGATGCCGGTAAGCTGCGCGAGGCCGAAGATGCGCTGACCACTGCCCTCACGTTCAGAACCAAGGAAGAAGACCCGTTTAATTGGGAGCTTACCCGAAGCAACCTCGCTCTTTCCCAGCGTTGGTTGGGCGCGATCACTGAGGATGTGGTCAAACTTCAACAGGCCCGCGATGGATATGCCGCCTGTGAAGATTTGCGCCTTGAGACCGACGCACCGTTTAGTTGGGCGATTCTCCAATGGAACATCGCCGATCTGGCGCTTGCGCGCTATCGTCTTGCCCCCGATCCTGCCTTGCTGGCTGAAGCGCGGGACTATGTGACCCGTGCGCGCGCCTTTTTTATCGAGGGTTCAGAATACCAGACCGAACGTTGTGACGAACTGATTGCCCAGATCGACGCGGCTGAGGCTGGTTCGTAGCGCCGTCAAACTTACCCCAATGGAAAAAGCCCCGCCAGCGCGAACTGGCAGGGCTTTTATTTGAACCGGTTATCCGGAAGCCGGGTCCTAGACCAGACCTTCGCGCTGGGCGCGGGCGCAAGAGGCCTGCTTACAGCAATTCGCGTTCAAGGCGGCGGATTACTCTCCGGGATCGTCCGTCCTCGTCCAGTTCTGACATGTCCATCGTGAAGCGGCAGCGCTGGCCGTCGGGGGTGAGGACCGTGAAGTCGCCCTCGTCGGCGCCGGCCATCCTGTGGCGTTTGTAGTGAGGACCATACAGGCGCGGAGGCAGTCGGGTGCGGATGAAGGCCTCTATGCCTGACGCGCCTTCTATATCTCCGAACGGAGAGGCGGTGGACCAGACAGCCTCCGGATGGAACAATTGGGCGGCGGCCTTGCCATCGCGCCGGTCGACGCAATCGAGAAAGCGCATCAGCAGCGAACGTGCAGACCGTCGCCCGGCATATTCCGTATGCAGCAGATCATGTGCTGCCTCGGAGTTGGGTCCCGTCAATTCGGTTTCATACAGCGTCTGTACGTCCCGGTTTTCATGGGAGCGGCGGCGCGGCGCGTTTGCGTCCATGTCATAGATCGCCTGGGCGCGTTTTTTCAGGACATCCGGATCCATGGATTTCGGCTCGCCGCCGCCGCCGAGGCAGCCGCCTACGCAGGCCATGACTTCGACGGCCACATAGTCCGTTTGCCAGTCATCCGTCTCCAGCATGCGTTGGGCAGTGGCGATCCCGTTGCAGACGGCGACTGCGCCGATGCCCGGAACCGTTGCGGTTTTCACCCCCTGGTCCACACCGCGGAGCTGCTGCCATTCGAGCGGCAGGGCGTGTTCTCCGCCTTTGAAATGCGCGGCCGTGCGCACCATTGCTTCCATGACGCCGCCGGACGCGCCGAAGATCTGGGCCGCGCCCGTGCTTTCGCCCAGCGGACTGTCGAAGCGGCCATCCTCTTCCAGCGCCCCGAACGCGATTCCACGCGAGCGGATCATCCGCGCCAGCTCGCGGGTGGTCAGCACATGGTCCACATCGCCCGCCATGCCTGGCCGCAGGGCTTCGTCTTTCTTGGCTGTGCAGGGCATGACGCTGACGACATAGGGCTCAATTTTTCCTGCGGCATAGTCCGGTCCGAGCGCACGGGCAAACTGGCCGCGCTTGGACAGGGCGCCATGCATTTGCTGGGGGGATTTCGCGGTGCTGAGATGGGGCAGGAGGTCCGGCCGGTTCAGCTCGAGCCAGTTCACCCATCCGGGGCAGCAGGAGGTGAAGATCGGTAGGTTGGTTCCGGTTTCAAGGCGCCCGAGGAGTTCGGTGCCTTCCTCCATGATGGTGAGGTCGGCGGTGAAATTCGTATCGAAGACATAGTCAAAGCCAAGCTGGCGCAGCGCATTGATCAGCCGGCCCGTGCTGACCGTGCCGGGCTTCATGCCGAATTCCTCGCTGATCCCGATCCGCGTGGCCGGCGCGATCTGGACGACCGAGACGCGCTTGCGGGAATCGAGCGTGTGCAGAACGTCGTGCCAATGGGGCGCCTCGATCAGGGCGCCGACCGGGCAGACCAGTGTGCACTGGCCGCAGGAGATGCAATTGGTCTCCGAAAGCGGCTTGTCGAACACAGTCACAGGGATGCGCTCATATCCGCGCTCGGCAAATCCGATCACGAATTGCTGCTGGCCTTCCTCGCCGCAGGCCTGGGCGCAGAGGCCGCACTCGATGCATTTTGACAGGTCCCGCCAGATGCTGGGGGATGTGTGGTCGGTCGGAACATGTTCGGGATGGTCCGGCGACCCAGGCGGGATTTCCGGCCAGCGTTCCTCCCACTGGTTCTCTGCGACCAGCGTCTGCAGCCTGCAATCACCATTCACCTCGCAGCGCATGCAATCATTCGGATGGCGCGCCAGCAGCCATTCCGCATCACTCCGGCGAAAATCCTGCAAGGCCTGCGTATTGGTTTCCACGACATCGCCGTCTTTTGCCGGCGTGCTGCAGGCCGGCTGCGGCTTGGGTGTCCCGGCCACTTCCACAAGACACATGCGGCAGACCGAACGCGGCGGCAGGCCGGGATAATGGCATAGCGTCGGCACATGGATGCCCGCCATGCGGGCCGCATCCAGCAGCGTGGCGCCCTCGTTCAGTTCGGCGTGCCGTCCATTGATCGTCAGCCTGATCATGTCGTGGCGTCCCTGACTCTCCCTTGCCTCATGGGGCCAAGTGTACGCGCACAGCGACGGATACGCCACCGGGGTCGGATACGCCACCGGGGTCGGAAACGTGCGCATCCGGTTTCGGCCAGGCTGAAAAAGAAAAAGCCCCGCCAGCGCGAACTGGCAGGGCTTTTATGGAAACCGGAGATCCGGAAGAGGGGTCTAGACCAGACCTTCGCGCTGGGCGCGCTTGCGAGCCAGCTTGCGAGCGCGGCGAACCGCTTCAGCGCGCTGACGGGCTTTCTTCTCGGATGGCTTTTC
>DHZF01000085.1 GCA_002414505.1 Hyphomonas sp. UBA5111
GAGATCGCCACGGCTGTCTCGCTCGGCATCATGGGCTCGATCGATATCAATTGCGGCAACTACCAGAATGGCTGGGACACCGACCAGTTCAATCTCGACACCCGCGACATCACGCTGGCCCTGATCGAATTGCTGCCATCCGGCGGCCTCGACACCGGCGGCTTCAACTTCGACGCCAAGGTGCGCCGTCAGTCGAGCACGGTCGAAGACCTGTTCCACGCCCATGTCGGCGGCGTCGACGCGCTGGCCCGCGCGCTGCTGTCGGCGGCCGATATTCTTGAAAAGGGCGAGATCGCCAAGCTCAAGACGGAACGCTATGCCGGCTGGGAGAATTCCGACCTCGGCAAGATGATGCTGTCGGAAGGTGCGAGCCTCGAAAGCATCGCCAACAAGGCCGCCGAATCGGGTGTGAATCCGTCCCACACCAGTGGTCGCCAGGAAATGCTGGAAAACCTGGTGAACCGCAGCCTGAAGTAAACCGGACAGCGGCAGGCCTTGCCGGCGTGTATTGAGCGCTGGCAAGGCCTTGTCACTGTGAGGAAAAAGAAGCTAAGTTTGTCCGCCATACCCCTATGAGCGGACGAACTTGCTTGCGGCGGATTTCTGCTGCGCGATTGGCTTGCTCCTGAGGGTTCCAATTGAGGAGCCGCGATGACCGACGGGCTGAAAACGCACAGGACTTCCGGACATGTCCGGCCCGCCACGATCATTGACGTGGCGCGCGAGGCAGGCGTGTCCTTCAAGACCGTCAGCCGCGTGCTGAATGGTGAGACCAATGTGCGGGAAGAAACCCGTGTAAAAGTGCTCGAAGCGGTCAAGACGCTCAACTATCGCACCAATCACAATGCGCGGAATTTGCGGGCGCGGCACAGCCACATCATCTGCCTGTTCTACGCCAACCCGTCGCGCAACTATATCGGCGAAGTCCAGCTCGGCGCGCTGCAGCGCTGCCAGGCCTATGGCTACAGTCTCATCACCGAGGATTGCAGCGACAATCACCCTTCGCTGCTGGCCTTGCGGGCCGAGACCAAGCTGGCGGGCGCCATCCTGACGCCGCCCTTGTCCGATGATGAGAAGCTGATTTCCGAACTCCAGAACCGGGGCATCCCCTTCGTGCGCATCGCGCCGGCCGAAGATGTGGATCATGGTCAGGATGTCGCCATAGACGATGCCGCCGCCGCGCGTGAGATGACCGAATACCTGATCGGGCTCGGCCATCGGCGCATTGGCTTCATCAAGGGAGCCGATTCCCATGCGCAGGCGGTCCGACGCTTTGCCGGCTACCGGCAGGCCCTGGAAGAGGAGGGCATCCCCCTCGACCCGGACCTCGTCCAGAGCGGCGACTTCGCGTTCGATTCCGGCGTTTCATGTGCTGAAACCCTGCTGTCGCTGGATGACCGGCCCACCGCCATCTTTGCCAGCAATGACGACATGGCTGCCGGCGTGCTGGCGGCTGCCTATCGGGGGCAGATCAATGTGCCGAAGGATCTCTCCGTGGTCGGCTTTGATGACACGCCACTTGCCACCACAATCAGCCCGTCCCTGACGACCATCTACCAGCCGAGCCGGGAACTTGCCGCCGAAGCGGTCAGCATGTTGCTGGAAGAGTCTGCGCCCGGAGGCGAAGCGCCCCGGCACAAGCTGCTCGATTACAAGCTGATGCTGCGGGAATCGACCGCTGCGCCGCAGGGCTGACGCACAAATCGCGAGTTTCCCACCCCCTCGCTTTCGTGTAAGTCGCGCGGCGATGACCAAGATTACCCCCCTCTCGCATATCGCCCAGACCAAGCCCTATGTGCCCGGTGGCAAGCTCGCCGGCGCGAGCGGCTCCGTGATCATGCTGGCCTCCAATGAAAACCCGTTCGGCCCCAGTCCCAAAGCGATTGAGGCGATGAAAGCCGTGGCGGGCGAGGTGCATGTCTATCCTGATCCGGAATACCGGGCCTTGCGGGAAACAATTGCCGAGGCGGTTGGCATTGCCGATTCGAGCCGTGTGGTGGTCTCGGCCGGGTCGGACGAAATCATCCACCTGCTGACCCAGAGCTATGCCGGGCCCGGCGACGAAATCCTGTTCACCGAGCATGCCTTTTCCATGTATCGCGTCTCAGCCCTGTCACATGGGGCCACGCCGGTTACCGTGCCTGAAACCGATCTGACCGCGGGCGTGAACGCGATCCTTGGCGCGGTATCGGAGCGGACGAAAATCCTCTTCCTCGCCAATCCGAACAATCCGACCGGCACGATGCTGCCCGTCGAGGCGCTGGAACAGCTGCAGGACAGCCTGCCGCCGCATGTCTTGTTCGTGGTCGACGGCGCCTATGCCGAATATGTCGGCCCGGAATACGAAGCGCAGATTCGGGACCTCGTGGACCGGAAAGCCAATACGGTGATGATGCGCACCTTCTCCAAGATCCACGGGCTTGCGGCCTTGCGTCTTGGCTGGGGCTACATGCCCGCCGAGATCGCCGAGACCTATCAGCGTATTCGCGGGCCCTTCAATGTGAATGGCCTGGCTGTGGCCGCCGGCATGGCCAGCATTCAGGATACCGACTTCCTGGCCAAGAGCCGTGATCATAATACCGACTGGCGCGCCCGCATGACCGAGGCTCTGAATGCGATGGGCCTTCCGACCCCGCACAGCGACGCGAACTTCGTGTTGCCGGAGTTCGGCTCCTCAGAGCGCGCTGCGGCGGCGAACGACTTCCTTAAGGCGCGCAACATCCTCGTCCGCGCTGTTGGGGGCTATAGCCTGCCGGAACGGTTGCGGATTACAGTTGGCTCGGCAGACGACAATCAGGCTGTCCTGGCCGCGCTGAAAGAGTTCACCGCGTCACGCTGATATTGTCGATGAGGCGCGTCTTGCCCAGCCATGCCGCGCCGAGCAGCCGCGCAACCTTGCCAGAGGGTAAGGGCGCATCAGGCAGGTCTTCCAGGGAATCGGGATCGACAAGGCTGACATAGTTCATCTCCGTGAATCCGGACGCCATGATCAGGCGCCGGGCTTCTTCCAGCACGTCTGACGGCGTCGC
>DHZF01000016.1:0-3505 GCA_002414505.1 Hyphomonas sp. UBA5111
AGCATGTCATCCATGAGCGCGCGAATCTCGTCGGTGACGCCGCCCTCGACGGGCTTCGACACTTCCTTCAGACGCGGGTCCGGGACGGTGAGGATTTCTCTGATAGCCATGAGTTTCAGATATGCACGGAGGGGCCTCTGGTCAACACTTGGCCGTCATTCGGCCGCGACGGCCTTTTTGGAATCACCGAAGTCCAGTTCGCCTGTATCTTCGGGAACATTGGCCCGATTTTCGATCTGCTTGGGTTCTACCAGCGCCTTGGCTGGCGGCGCGATCTCCATGTCTTCGAATTTGCGAAGGGTCGGCAGGACGCGCTTGTCAAACGATCCCATCGCAGAATTGAAATGATCCACTGAGCCGTTCAGCGATTTTCCGAGCTTTTCAATATGGCCCAGCATTACCCCCATGCGGCTATAGAGTTCCGCGCCAAGTTCGGCGGCTGCCATGGCATTCTCGTTCTGGTGATGCTGGCGCCAGAGATGGGCCACCGTGCGGGCCAGCGCGATCAGCGTGGTCGGTGTCGTCACGATCACCTGACGGCTCATCGCCTTTTCGATCAGGTCCGGGGAATGCTCGAGCGCCGCCGCGAAGAAATTCTCTCCGGGAATGAACATCGCAATGTAATCAAACCGGTTGCCGAGATTGGACTGGTAGTCTTTTGAAGCCAGCGTGTTCACATGCCGCTGGACGCTGGTCGCATGAGCCTTCAGGTGGACGACCTTCTGGGCCGGATCCTCGGCTTCTACCGCCGCCATATAGGAGGCGAGCGAGACCTTGGAATCGATCACGATCTGGCGGTCACCTGGAAGACGGATGATCGCATCCGGCCGCTGGCGTCCCTCTTCCGTCTGGTCGTGCACCTGTTCGGAAAAATCGCAATGTCCCGACAGACCCGCCTGCTCCATGACGTTTCTCAAGGTCATCTCGCCCCAGCGCCCGCCGCCCTTCGGGGCGGTCAGCGCGTTGACCAGCTTTCCGGTCTCCTGTGTGTTGCGGTGCAGGCTTTCCCCGATCGCCTTGACCTGTTCCGACAGCAGCGACTTGTCTTCGGTGCGGACTTTCTCGATGTCATCCACCCGTTTCTTGAAGGCATCGAAATTCTCGCCAATCGGCTTCATCAACTCCTTCAGGTGGCCCTGTGCGCCTTCCTTGTGCTTCTCAAACGTCTCATTGGCGAGCTGCAGGAATTGCGCATTTGCGCGTTGCAGAACGCCCTGCGCCATTTCTCCGAACTTGCGTTCATCCTCGGCGCTGCGGGCGCGGGCTTCAGCCAATTCCAGCTCTGCCTTGCGAGACACCTCTTCCAGCGTGCGGATACGCTGTTTCGCCTCGACCAGTTCATCGGTCGCGCGCTCAAGGTCCAGTGTCAGCCGCTCCGTTTTCGCGCCGGACTTGCTGGCAAGCCACCAAGCCGTACCCGCCATAGCGAGGGCCAGGAGGAACAGAACAAGGTGCACGACGTCAAAGCCGGCCCCGCCGATAATGATGATTGGGTCCATACGGGCATCCTCGCACGATTCTGCTCAGAACATATAAGGAACATGCTGTGATGTCTATCACGCGCGGTCATTTCAGCATCCGCTTGACTTCCCGCTCAGGCTGAGCCCCTTTCTACCGGGATGCAAGGGGGGGATCGAATGCGGTTGGTTTTGCTGAGTGTGGTGTGGGCACTCACGGCGTGCGTCTCTGCGCCTACGCCCTTGGCTAACTCAACCGCGCCACCAGAGGGCGCGACCACCTATCTGCCCCCCCTCGTGGAAATCACCCTGGTCACCGCCTCCGGTCTCCGAGAGCCGCAATCAGAGCAAACTGAAACAGCGCGACTTAACCTTGCCGATGCCTTGGCGAGCGCCTTACCAGCAGAAGCGCTGGACTCCAGCGGGCCGGCGCGAGCGCGCGCTGAAGCGCTGGCCCAGAAGCTGGACGCGCAGCCTGATCCCCCGGCGCCTGCGCGCGAGACTCCGGCCGAACTTATTGCGCTGATTCGGGTGGAATATGATCTGGAAAGCTCCGCCAGCCGGCTCGTCCAGGGCGGGCTTGGCCTCATGTTTGGGGGTATCCCGGGACCAGATGGCATTGACCAGACGGCCCAGATCGCCCTCTTCGACCCAGCGACCGGCGATCTGGTCTGGTCCCATGCGACAGAAGCACCTGACCCGCGTGATCCGAAAGCTGCAAAACGCCTGATAAACAAGCTGATCGCCGCTTCAGCGCCGAATCCAGGTTTCTGACACTGTTTTCGGCTTGAGGAATCACGCATGCGTGGCATGGGACTTGCTGATTTGCATTCCGACATGTTTGACGCGCACGAAGCCCCCATGAGGTCGCCGAATTGAATATCGACATATGCGTCTGCACCTATCGCAGGCCCTCAATTGAGGACACGTTGCGATCCCTTGACCGGCAGGCCCTGCCGGAAGGTGTGGCGGCGCGTGCGATTGTCATCGACAATGACGAAACCCCATCCGCACGTGACCGGGTCGAAGCGATCACGAAAGCCCTGTCGATTCCTGTCAAATACGTCCATGCTCCGGCCAACAATATCTCGATCGCGCGCAATGCCGGTCTCGATGCGGCCACAGCCGAATGGATCGCTTTCATCGATGATGATGAAGTGGCCGACACCGATTGGCTCGCTTCCCTGCTTCAGATGGCGCGTGTGAATAAGCTGGACGCCGTCTTTGGCCCGGCGATCGCGGTCTATCCCGTTACTGCACCCGACTGGATGCGCCAGCAGGATTATCACTCGAACATGCCCACCCGCCGCGGCGGCGTGGTCCAGACCGGCCATACCTGCAACGCCCTGATGCGCGCGAGTTCCCCGATTGTGAAAGGCCAGCGTTTCCTGCTCGAAAAAGGAAAGACCGGCGGAGAAGACACCGAATTCTTCTTCCGGCTCTGGTATGCCGGTGCGAAATTCGGCATCAGCGAAGCGGCCATCGTGCATGAAGCGGTCGACCCGAAACGGCTCGATGCAAGCTGGATTCGCCAACGCAAATTCCGCTCAGGGATGAGTTATGGCTACCACTCTCTCACGACACGAAATTCGGTCACGCTGGGCATTACGATGCTCGCCTCGTTGACCAAAATTATCTTCTGCTACGCCATGGCAGCAGTGTTCGTCTGGTCCGAGAAAAAACGGAATTTTTGGGTGATGCGAGCAATGTTCCATCGCGGCTGCCTGGCCTCGGCCTTCAGCACAAGAGAACCTGAACTCTACTGATCCGCCTTAGAAAGGCAGCTTGAAGCCCGGCAGCATGCCGCCGCCCAAGCCCTGTGTCGCTTCCTTCATGGCCGCTTCCATCGCCTCGTCGAGGCGCTTTCGGGCATCCGAATGCGCGGCCTTGATGAGGTCTTCCACGATCTCCGGGTCATCGCTCATCAGGGACGGGTCAATCCTGACACTGACCATATCGCCCTTGCCCTTCAGGCGCACGGACACAAGTCCGGCCCCGGCGACGCCTTCAGCCTCGGTCGATTCGATCTTTTCCTGCGCTTCCTGCAT
>DHZF01000016.1:3596-4832 GCA_002414505.1 Hyphomonas sp. UBA5111
TTGGCCTGCATCTGCTGGGCCTGTTGCATGATCTTGCCAAGGTCTTTCATGGGAAGCGGGCCTCCTTCAGGCCGATCGTCTGGAATTCAGGTCTATGACATTGCCGTCGCTCGCCGGCGGCTCGGTTACATCAACAATGGTAATGCCGGGAATGCTCTTCAAGGCATCCGCAACAGCCGGATGGGCGGCCGCAGAGGCAAACAATTCCTCCCGCGTACGGATTTCCGTCTGGCGCATGGTCTCGGCATGGGTGCGAATCTGCTCAACCACCCAATCATCGCCCGTATCGCGTTCAAGGAACGCCTTGAGCCTGGCAAGCAGATCGTTTGGGGCATTGTCTTCGAGTTCGCATGAGAAATAGCCGTAGCGCACAGGACCTGGCCGAACGTATCGCTCCAACTCGACCTGCAAGTTCACTTCCCGGTGCTCACCCAGATAGGCGACGATTTGGGCAAAGCTCTCCAGCCCGCCGGCGGGAGACGGGGCCATGCCATGTTGCTCAGGCTTTCCCGGCGCACCGCCTGACTCGGCGATCATGCGCGCAGCCTCCTCCGGTGACGGAAGGTTCGCTGCTGCCGCAAGGCGCAGGATGATCATGTTCAGCGCGGTCGCCGTGTCCGGCGCCGTCTGGAGATCGTTAAAGCCCGACAGGAGAATTTGCCAATAACGCGCAGCCTGCGCCGCGGTCAGCTTCTGCGCCATGGCCAGTGTGCGTTCGGTCCATTCGGCGGGCCCGGCAGACTGGAACTCGCCGCCAGTCGCCTGCGCCACGGAGACATCGGCGCAGACGTCCATCAGGTCTTTCAGGATGACCGCCGGATCAGCGCCCGCATGGATCTGGTCTTTCACTTCGGCCAGCGCCTCTGAAGCACTGCCAGAGATCGCTTTCTCGAATGCATCCAGCAGGCGCGCGCGATCGCCAAGACCCAGCATGTCCCGCACAGCTGCGCCGGTGACTTCCTCGCCGTCCATGGTCTGCACGATGGCCTGGTCGAGAATGGAGAGGCCGTCGCGGACGGAACCCTCGGCTGCGCGCGCGATCAAAGCGAGCCCCTCTTCCGAAACCTTCGCGCCTTCATTCGTGGCGACCCGGCCGAGATGCTCGGACAAATTCACGGCATCGAGCCGTTTCAGGTCAAACCGCTGGCAGCGCGACAGGACCGTGATCGGCACTTTGCGAATCTCGGTCGTCGCGAAGATGAACTTCACATGCGGGGGCGGCTCTTCCAGCGTTTT
>DHZF01000151.1 GCA_002414505.1 Hyphomonas sp. UBA5111
TTTTCCGCCTCTTCTGCAGTTAGATGCCAGGCACCGTTTCCGCTTCAATTTTGGCGCAAATGAACCAACCTGCCGAAATCATCCGGCCCGCAAATTCGAGCGTTTCGAGGAACCGACATCGACGCTCTGACTGGGGAAGAATAGAAACTTCCAAGCCATTCAGAGAACCCGGTGCCGGGCTGCCTCAGAGGTCCGAAGAACTCGTCAGCGAGTGGCGGCTTATATGGACCGCCGTTCTTCCCGTCAACACCCTTTCTGCGCCGTGTGCAGTAGAATGTTTAACCATCCATCCTGCTATGTTTACAGCGCAAGAGATCCCGTTGGCCGAACGTGTCCGGCTCGCAGATCCGAGCGATTTCAGGGAACCGATATCGAGCTCTGTCTGGGGAAGATTAGAAAACTTCCGAACCAATCAGGTGCGCCGTTACCGGGCCCCGCGTCTGAAACCCGAAGGCCTCGTCAGCGGAGGTGGCGATGTACCCCCGCCCCCCGGATGCGGCAACCCCCTAATGCAGGAATTCATCACAAAACTGCAGGAAAAAGACGGAAGCTTGTCGCGGCTTCCTGCCGGCCATTCCCAAAAGCCCAATGAATACGGGGGCTGACCCCTAATACTGAGCGGACAGGTACGACTTCATCGCTTCTGCTTCGGCTTCCGTTTCAGCGATCTTCCACTTCACCAGATCCCCGATCGAGATGACCCCGACCAGCTTGCCGTCGTTCATAACGGGCAAATGGCGAATCCGGCGGTCGGTCATGAGCTGGAGCGCATCATCAATCTTGCTGGTCGATTCGACCTTGATCACATCGCGCGTCATCGCATCGCCGACATTCAGGTTCAGGGCCATGGCGCCCTGACGCGCCACATGGCGGACGATATCCCGCTCTGAAAGTACGCCGATGATGCCGCCATCATCATCCAGGGCCACTACCGCGCCGATTCGCTTGCCGTCGAGCGTCTGCGCAGCGGCCGCCAAGGTTTCTCCGGCTTTCACCGAAATGATGGCGAATCCCTTGTCCTTCAGAATTTGGTCGATGGTCATCCAATGCCTCCCTGTTTGTCTGGCCCCTTTGGGTGCCTTGTTTCAGGGAAGCCTATCATAATTCTGGATTCGAGGCGATCAGGCGCGAAATTCCGTCCGGCCAAGGTCACGCGCGAGAAACCGGAACAGCAAGGCGCCGGCGACATAGCCACCTATATGTGCCTGCCAGGCAATCTCGGACCCGAACAATGAGGGCCCCAGGAACGCAAGAATCAGGTTGCCTACAAAGAAGACGGCGCTGGTCGTCAGGAATTTCCGGTCAAACAGACGCGCCGGCAAGCCGTTCTGGACCATCAGCGCGCCTGCGATCAGGCCCGACACCCCTCCCGAGGCGCCAATCGCCGGTGGCCCGTCCGGATAATGCGCCAGCAAGTGCGCCAGGGATCCGCCGATCACACTCGCCAAGAACAGGCCGAGGAAGGCCAGATTGACGCCGGCGCGCGAGCTCATGATTCGCTCCATTACCGCATAGACCGGCTTGCCGACCGCAATCAGCATGATCGTGTTCATGAGGACGTGAGACCAGCTGCCATGAACCAGCGCCGTCCCGGCCATGGGAATCAGAGCCTCAAGCGCGTTTCCATACGGCGTATAGCCGCCCGCCACGGGATCTCCGCTGATCCAGCCCCAGAACCGGTCCGGAAACACGGCCCCGATGTCCACAAAGAACAGGTCCAGCGACGATCCAGTGGCAAGCCTGAGTCCGTGGGCCGCCACAATGGCCAGCGCGACCGCCGTAACAAAGGGGGGCGCGTTGATGATGGGGGGCGATCGCCGTGATTGGCGCATGGGCGGTCTCCTGAAACGTCTCACCCCTATCAGATGGGAGTTGGGGCACGATTTCCACCCCGGATACGGCATAAAGGTGGGCGGGCAGACCGGCGTATCGCCGGGCTTTACGCCCGAGCGGTTCGCCCTAGTTTCCACAACATGTTCATTCGCATCTTTCTCAGCCTCCTTGCGCTTACATTCCTTGCCTTCGGAATCTGGTCCCTGCTCAGTCCCGCGGCCATGAGTGCGTCCATGGGGGTGGAGCTGGGCGGCCCGAACGGCATCTACGAAGCGCGGGGCATCTATGGCGGCGTGAGCCTGGGCGCAGGCTTGCTGGCCACGGCAGGCGTCTTTCGCCCCCGCATGGTCCGCCCTGCCCTCTGGTTCATCACGACATATATGGGCGGTTATGTGTTTGCGAGAATCGCCGGCCTGATTGCGGGCGATGCGCCCACCACCAGCTTCCTGATGTTCGTCGGATTCGAGACTGCCTGTCTGGTGCTGGCCGTCGTATCCCTGGCCGCCTACCGACCGGAATAGAAAAAGCCCCGCCGCAAGCGACGGGGCTTTCCGATTGCTTTGAGACAAATCCTCTAGAAGGACTTGCGCACCGTCAGGCCATAGGTTGCCGGCTGGTTCGGATAACCGGAGATCGAGCCGGCCTGCGCCACAGCCGGGAAGGCCACCGTGATATACTCATCATTGAAGATGTTCCGTCCCCAGAGCGTAAAGCTCAGGCCGGATTCGGTAGTCAGGCCAGCGGAGGCGTTGAACGTGCTGACTTCCTTCTGTTCGCCGATCAGCGCCTGGTTGGCGGGTTCGTCGAAATAGTCGCTCGGGCCTTCATACTGCCAGTCAGCCCGCAGGAAGGCGTCATACGTCTTCACGTCGAAAGTGTAGGTCGCAGACGTCGAAGTTGAGACCTCCGGGACGCCGTAAGGCTTCTGGCCGGAAATGTCGCCGCTCGCCGATTCCTCGAAGCTGTCATAGACCGGGTCCAGGAACGTCCCGGCAAAGCTGAGCAGGAGGTTGTCGGTCGCATTCCACTGCGCGTCGAGCTCGAGGCCCTGCGTGGATTGCTCACCCGCATTCGCCAGCGCAAAGCCCGTGCCGGTGAACACGTTGGACTGGAAACCCTCAATGGTCTGGTCGAAGATGGCCACGTTGAAGGCAAAGTCTGCATACGCACCTTTGATCCCCAACTCGTACACTTTCGATTCCTCAGGCCCGGCAAAGCGCGTGCCCGTGGTCAAATTCGGCAACAGGAGGCCGCCCTGCGCCAGCAGCGCATAGTCGGACGGGGTCGGGCGGCTGTCGCGGGACAGGTTCCAGGACGAGGCCTTGAAGCCTGTCGCGTAGGAGCCATACACATTCACCGCATCCGTGACGTCATAGGCCAGGCGGAAAGTAACCGACGTATCCTCGTCATCCGTCGAACCGGTTTCCACGGCGTTCGGGAAGTTCAGGAACGGTGGCAGGAACTGGAGCTGTTGCAGAGCGCCCGGCGCGCCGGCAGCCGTTGCCTGGATGGTCGCAAATTCGGTCGGATAGGCTGCGGCGAACGCACCCACAGCTGCCGGATCTGTCGGATTGACGCCAGCTTGCAGCAGCAGGCCACCAGCAGTCGCCTGCGTGATGAACGGTGCGGCCGCATTCAGGTCAACCGCAGCGAACGTGTCGGTCGAGATGGCATTCGAGTAGGCGTTCTTGTTCACCTGCGTATAGTTCAGGCCGAAGGTCGCGGTCAGGCGGTCGGTGACTTCATAGTCGACCGTTCCGAACAGTGAGGCGGACGTATCGTCCTGGCCGTAGAATTCGGTGAAGCCCTGCCCCGGTTGGAAGAAGGTGCCAGGCGCGACGCCAAAGATGACCGGCTCCAGCGAGGTCAGCAGGCCGGACGACAGGATGTCGATATAGCCGCGGATATCATCGCCATAGAGAAGCTGGTTTTCGATATCGACGGTTTCATCAAAATAGAAACCACCCACCATCCAGCTCAGCGGTCCCGTGCCATTCGAGGTCAGGCGCACTTCCTGGGTGAAGGTTTCGATCTCCACATCATCCGACTTGCGGCCCAGAAGGTCGGCGCTGGTGAAGTCGGAATCCTGGTTCGTGCTGAGATCGGACGTGCGGTAGGACGTGATGCTGGTCAGCGTGAAGGCGCCGAGATCGAAATCGCCCTGCAGCGACAGGCCGCCATTCTTGATGAGGTTCTCGGACCCGAAATTGTACGCCACTTCATAAGAGAACGGATCCTCTGCAACGAGATTTCCGCCCAGTGCCAGGATGGCTGCGCCGGTCGGGCCATTGATGACGTTCGCGGCTGCACAGCAGATCTCGTCGATCTCGTCATAGTCCGCGATCAGGCGGAACGACATGTTGTCAGTCGGTTCGAACAGCAGGTCGCCGCGCAGGCCCCAGCGATTGCGCTCATTGGTGTCCGCCCCATCGCCGAGGTCCTCGACATAGCCGTCGCGCTTGTTGAAATTGGCGCTCAGGCTGTAAGCCAGCGTCTCGGAGATGGGCCCCGTCACGATCCCGCTGGCACGATAGCCATTATAATTGCTGACAGTGCCCTCGACACTTCCGCCCAATTCGAATTGCGGCTTCTGCGTCACGATCGAGATGACCCCGGCGGATGCGTTCTTGCCAAACAGGGTCGATTGCGGACCGCGCAGGACTTCTACACGCTGCAGGTTTGGCAGGTCGGAAATCTGCGAGGTCGAGCGCGAGCGATAGACGCCGTCCACGAACACGCCAACCGACGGCTCTATACCGGCATTGTTGGCGCCGTTGCCGAAGCCCCGGATGATGAAATTCGTGTTGGATGAGGATTGCTGCTGGCTGACACGCAGTGATGGCACGACGGATTGCAGGTCTCCCAGATCCACAATTCCGGCCTTTTCAATGACGCTCTCATCCACCACGGACACAGCGACTGGAACATCCTGCAGGGTCTGTTCGCGCTTGGTGGCGGTAATGGTCACGGTCTGAAGCGTGCGGCTCTCATCTTCGGTGGAGTCCTGCGCATGGGCAGGCATTGAGAGGGTCGCGAATGCGGCAAGTCCGGCGCCCAGATAGAGCGCCGACTTGAAATGAGTCATTTCAAGAACACTGGATTTTCTGAATTTCACGAGAGGGTCCCTTTGAGCAAGTTTTGAGTTTTGTAGGTGGGAGGAATTCAACGGCAACGGGTGCCATGTCCAAAGGCTTAGACAGATGGCAAGTCATGACAAGACATGACCATGAGTAATAGTTAAGAATTCCCATACGCCGTGGTTTGAGAGCTGTAGGACACGGCCATTTGCGGGTTCCAGGGCATGGGTATGCCGCCATCTGCGTAAGCCACTGATAATTTGACCGTCGGCCCGATTCGTCGTGCTGGCCAGCATTGTACCGGGATGAGACGCGCGCTTCCTCCGCCCCGAAAATCCGTCTGCCATTCCCATTCAAAACCCCTGAATGGGGAAATTCCCGCAGGCAAACCCAGCAAATTTCCCCCCGGGCGGGAAAGCGGGACTGGAACAGATATTGCGGAACTCGTCACCGGAGCAGGCCCCGGGGGTCTTGATAATTATAATGGAGCGAACGCCCGTCATGCACGACCGGTCTATTCACCCGAACACACGTATCATGCTTGAGGCCTGGAAGCGCATGAACGTCGATCCAGCCTCTCAGGAAGACCACACGCCGCGCGCGAATGACCATCCGGACCTGATCACGAACATCTTCATGATCCAGTCAACCGACGACGGCGCATGGATTTTCCGCACCGCTGGTGACGGCGTGTCCCAGCTGCTGGGCCGGACGCTGCCCAATCATGACTTCCTCAACCTCTGGACCGGGCCAGACCGCTCAATGGTCTCGGGCCTGCTGGACGCGGTTCGGGCCGATGGCGCGCCGGGCGTGATTCGCGGTCGCGGTGAAACGCTGACCGGCCAGCGGGTCGAGGTTGAAGTCACCCTGATGCCCCTTGCGCAATCCTCCGTTGGCGGATCGAGCACGCGCTTCCTGGGCCTCTATCAGACGCTGGGGGGTGTTCCCATGCTGAAAGGCCGGCCGATCTGGCGCCACCGGGTTGCCATGCTGGTTCCCCCGGATACCCGCCGCGTCGAACCGGCCCTCAAACTGGTTGCAAGTAACGCAATCTGATCCCGGCGGATCAGGCCGCTACGGTGTCCGGCTCCTCCGCCGCCAGCGGAGACTTGCCGAGAATCATGTCGGCAGCCTTCTCCGCAATCATGATCGTCGGCGCATTCGTGTTGCCCCCGATCAGCGTCGGGATCACTGAGGCGTCCACGACCCGCAGCCCCTCGACCCCGCGCACGCGCAGCTCTCCGTCGACCGGGCTGTCATCGCCCGCCCCCATCGCGACAGTCCCGACCGGGTGATAGATCGTTTCGCCCGTACGCCGGATGAAGGCGTCGATGTCCTCATCCGTTTTCACGCTCTCGCCCGGCATCATCTCGGCACCCGTGAAGGGCCTCAATGCATTCTGCGAACACAGATCGCGTAGCATCTTCACGGCTTCGCGCATCGCGCGACGGTCTTCCGCGGCTTCCAGATAGTTCGGATCAATGGCCGGATGCGCGAATGGATCGGCCGAGGCGAGACAGACCGTGCCCCGGCTTTCCGGCCGCAGCTGACAGGCATGGACGGTGTAGCCATCCTTGTTCGCCTCATGCTTGGCATGATCCATCATGATCGCATTGACGAAGTGAAGCTGTAGGTCGGGCATTTCCAGCCCCTCGCGGGATTTCAGGAAGGCCCCTGCCTGCAGGTGATTGTCCGCCCCGGCGCCGGTCTGGTTCAACAAATATTGGAGACCCACTCCCAGCTTCTTGATTCCCTTCTGCATTGAATAGGCGGAAATCGGCTGGGTCATCTCGTGAATGACGGTCAGGTCCAGATGGTCCTGCAGATTCTGGCCGACAT
The DNA here is from genome assembly GCA_002414505.1 of Hyphomonas sp. UBA5111. GTDB lineage: Bacteria > Pseudomonadota > Alphaproteobacteria > Caulobacterales > Hyphomonadaceae > Hyphomonas. The sequence goes on from DHZF01000151.1 coordinate 6,750, forward strand.
TCGGGGACTTCACCGTCGTTTTAATGTCGAAGCGCCCGAGATGGTCCGGATTGCCGATGCCCGAGAGCTGCAGCAATTGCGGCGACTGGACCGCACCGGCACAGACAATGACTTCGCTCGACGCATGGATTTCCTGCGCCAGTTGGCCTTTACCTTCAACCACTTCGACGCCCGTGGCTCGGCCCTTCTCCATCAGGATGCGGGTTACGAGCCCGGTCGAGATCACGGTGAGATTGTCGCGCACACCCACGATGGGGCGCAGGTACCCATAGGAGGCGCTCCAGCGTTCGCCCTTGTGGATGGTGCGCTGGTAACGCCCGAACCCTTCCTGCTCCGCGCCGTTGAAATCCTTCGTGCTGGCATAGCCTGCCTGTTCGCCTGCCTGCAGGAAGGCCCGGTAGATCGGCGAGGAGAGCGGACTTTCGGACACTTTCAGCGGGCCGGTGCCGCCATGATACGCCGTATCGCCGCCTTCATAGCCTTCCGAGCGCCGGAAATACGGCAACACATCCGCAAAGCTCCAGCCGCGCAGGCCCATCTGGGCCCATTGGTCATAATCGCGTGCGTGGCCGCGAATGTAGATCATACCATTGATCGAGGACGATCCGCCCCATCCCTTGCCGCGCGGCCACCACAGTTTGCGGCCGTTCATATGCTTCTGCGGTTCGGTCCAGAATCCCCAATTATAGGCGCCTTCGGCCTTGATAAGGCTTCCCACCCCTGCGGGCATCCTGACCATCAGGGAATTGTCTTTCTTTCCCGCCTCGACCAGGCAGACCTTGATGCGTGGATCTTCGCTCAACCTGTTAGCCAAGGCACAGCCTGCACTGCCCGCACCCACGATTATATAGTCGTATGTCTCCACCGCCGGAGCTCCTCCCGTTAAACCTTATGGTGAAGGAACAGAACAATTCCTTCCCTTTCCAGCAACAGTTTGTGAACGAAACTAGCGTAAGTAAAGGCTTGATGGAGTTGAACAGACAGGTTGCCCCAAGGGCTTCAGGAGATTTCATATGTCTGCAATAGATTTGTCTGTGCCGCAGTTCCGCCCGGTCATCGAAACCGAGCAGGATCGCCGCAAATACCAGCGAGTCGATCTCGAACTGGAAGGCTGCTTCCTGGATGAAGCCAGCGAAGACCATCAACTCGTTACCGAAAACCTGTCCTGTTCCGGCGCCTATCTGCGCGCTGCGACCGTGCCGGAAGCCGGCGCGAACGTGATTTGCTATTTCGATGATCTCGGCCGCGTGGCCGGCACCGTCGTGCGCACGTCGAAGGATGGTTTTGCGGTTGAATTCAATGTCGTACCGCACAAGCGCAAGAAACTCGCCGATCGCCTGAGCTGGCTGATCAACAAGGATCTGATCGAAGTTCCGGAACAGCGCGCCGCGGCCCGCTTCCCGACCGGTGGCCCGGCCTTTATCGGCCGCAAGGACGGCCTGCAGATCCCGTGCACCGTGGTCGACATCTCTCTGACCGGCGCCAGCTTCGAGACCAATGGCCAGTCCCAGCCGCCGCCAATCGGCGAAGTGGTGACGGCCGGAAACCTGCGAGGCCGCGTGGTGCGCTCGGGCGAGAATGAGTTCGCGGTGAACTTCCTGCGCCCGGATGAGGACGACGTCTAGTCGATCCGTTTCACACTGTTGCGATGGCGTTTCCAGTTTTCCACATAATGCACGGCTGACATCTTGATCACCTGGACCTGGTGGTCGGAGATCTCCTTCACCACTTTGCCCGGCGCGCCCATGACCAGGGAATTGTCGGGGATCACCTTGCCTTCGGGAATCAGGGTGTGCGCCCCGATGATGCAATTCTTTCCGATCTTCGCATTGTTGAGAATGGTTGAACCGATCCCGATCAGCGTCTCTTCGCCAATCGTACAGCCGTGCAGCATCACCATATGACCGACCGTGACGTCCCGGCCAATGGTCAGCGGGGACCCGACATCGGTGTGAAGCACGCTGCCATCCTGGATATTGGAATTCTCGCCAATCGTGATCGGGTCATTGTCGCCGCGCAGCACCGCGCCATACCAGATCGAGGCATTTTCCTTCAGGATCACATTGCCCATGACCTGCGCATTGTCGGCCACCCAATAATTGCCGCTGTCCGGCAGGGTCGGTCTTGTTCCGTCAATCTCGTAAATGGCCATGGGTTCTGCGTCTCCTCGTTTCGCTCGCGGAATTATTGTTCATCGTTTGATAACCTTGGTACACTCTAATCATCAACAGATTCGGAGTTGGAGACGGTCATCACAAGACCCTGTCACACCCCGCCGCCCGGAGAGACCTTCCGGGATTTGGCCACACCGCCCACGGGGCGGACGGCCCTTGCTTCCTCCCAGTTTCCGCCAAGCCATCGCGCGATTCCGCCGGTGGCTTTTTTCTTGCCCGCAACCAAGGAGACCTTCCATGGGTAAACGCAATGCAGCAAAACGGATGAAGCAAGGTTCAGAAGTGAACCTGAACACCTGGTTCGAGGAGGGCGCCCGCGGCAAGGGACCAAAGCTGCAAGCCATAGAAGGTGGTCGGGGCTGGCACCCGGACGATGCCGACCCCCGGCAAGATCATCAGCGCGCGGAGGGTGGCCGCACCCAGCGCTACCAGAAGACCGTCAAGCCGCGCACGGAAAACCAGGCCCAACTCATGAAGGCGATGGACGACCATGCCCTCGTCGCCGCGCTCGGGCCGGCGGGTACCGGCAAGACCTACCTCGCCGTTTGCAAGGCGGTCGAGGCGCTCCAGAAGGGCAAGGTTGCCCGGATCATCCTGTCCCGCCCGGCCGTCGAGGCCGGCGAACAGATCGGCTTCCTGCCCGGCGCGATGGAAGACAAGCTCGCCCCTTATTTGCGTCCTCTCTATGATGCCCTGTCAGACCGGCTCTCGCCCGGACAGCTCAAACACATGTTGGCCGAGGGTGTGATCGAGATTGCCCCGATCGGCTTCATGCGGGGCCGCACCCTGAACAATGCCTTCATCGTCATCGACGAAGCGCAGAACTGCACCTACACCCAGCTCAAGATGTTGCTCACACGGCTTGGCTGGCACTCGACCATGGTCATCACGGGCGACCCCGCCCAGTCGGACCTGCTGCCGGAATTCTCCGGTCTCGCCACCGCCGCCGAACGGCTCGAAAAACTCGGCGGCGCCTCGATCATCCGCCTCGAAGGCAAGGACGTCGTCCGTCACCCGCTCGTCGCGGAAATGCTCGACGTTCTGTAGTCTGCCTTCAAATGAACATTTCGCCCGCCCTGGAGATTATTCGGGGCGGGCCTTCTTTTCGCGTCAGGCGTTTCGCGTGATCCAGTCCGGATAGCTGACATTCGGCCAATCCCCGAAGCCGAACCGATCCACTTGCCGACTGAGTGCAGCCGGGTTCTCATGTTCCAGACACAGCGTCGAATACTGCTGCCCGCCCAGTGACGCCGTCGCGATCTCCGCGCGCAGGCCGCCCGGACCGGTAGCTATGTGGCGTCGCTTGTCGACCACGACTTCATCTCCTTCCGCGAGCAATGCCTCGCGTAGCGCGGACAGGCTGGTCAGCGCTGTGGGAATGGTGGGAAAGAGACGCGCCAGCGTCGCCCGGTCTTCATCATCCAACGGAAAACGGGAGGCGACGACCGGCCACCAATGTTCAAGGCCGCCGTTACGGGTCAGCAACTCCTTGATGCCGAACTGCGCCCCGCCCCGCAATTTGGCTTGGGCTGGCGCGCGGGATGGCACACGGAAATAGATGTCGGTACGGGGAGGCTCGGCAGCGAAATCCAGCCCGACCTGCAGGCGCTGCGCAATCGCCTCGCCTGGCTCCGGCCAGATCCGGTATTCCCATAGAGCCGGATTAGCTGTCCCCATGCTCGTCCCCTTTTCCGATCGGGGGTTTTCCGAACCAATGGGTTTCCAACATACGGATCGGCAGCAGGATCAGGACCGACAGCAACACAGCAAGGAAAGCGAGCCGGAGATAGCCCGCTCCGCAAGCCAGGCCAATCGCGCCAGCGAGCCAGATACTGGCGCCGGTTGTCAATCCGCGTACGGACCCCCGGCCATGAATGATGGTGCCGGCCGCGAGGAAGGCGACCCCCGCCGTCACGGCTTGCACGACGCGCGTCGGGTCAAGCTGGGTGATATCATCATCCCCGCCGAAGGAATGAATCATCTCGATGGCAATCAACATGAATACAGAGGAGGCAAGTGCCGTCAGCATATGCGTCCGCAAGCCGGCAGGCCGGTCACGAACCTCGCGTTCAAACCCGACGATCAGGCCTGCCACACAGGCTGCCAGCAGCCGCGTAGCCATGACACCCAAGGGCACATCGCTGTCGAAGGAAAGCGTCAGCAGATCGTCCATTCAGGACGAACGTGCAAGGGGCCGTTTGGTTGCGCTGGAAGGCCTAGGCTTCGTCGTCCTCACCTTTGGCAACAGATGCGGCGAGCGCCGCCGACAGGAAGAGGTCAATATCACCATCCAGCACGCCGGACGTGTCGGAAGTTTCGACCTCCGTCCGGAGGTCCTTCACCATCTGATAGGGCTGGAGTACGTAGGAGCGGATCTGATGACCGAAGCCGATGGCGCTTTTCTCTGCATATTGCGCATCGGCGACCGAGCGGCGGGTTTGCAATTCCAGCTCATACAGCTTGGAGCGCAGCATTTGCCAGGCCTGATCCCGGTTGCGGTGCTGCGAGCGGTCATTCTGGCACTGGACGACGATGCCCGTCGGCTCGTGCGTCAGGCGGACAGCCGAATCGGTCCGGTTGACGTGCTGGCCACCCGCGCCAGAGGCGCGATACGTATCGGTGCGCACATCCGACGGATTGATTTCAATCTCGATATTGTCGTCGATCACGGGCGTAACGGCGACTGACGCGAAGCTCGTATGGCGACGCGCGGAACTATCGAAGGGGGAAATCCGCACAAGCCGGTGCACGCCCGTCTCGGACTTCAGCCAGCCATAGGCATTGTCGCCCTTGATCTGGAGCGTGGCGGATTTGATGCCCGCCTCTTCGCCCTCGCGCTCATCCATCTCCTCGACCTTCATGTCATGGGCCTCGGCCCAGCGGACATACATGCGGCGCAGGATATTGGCCCAGTCCTGGCTTTCCGTGCCGCCTTCGCCCGCATTGATCTGGATGAAACAATCATTGGCGTCGGCTTCACCGGACAGCAGCGCAGCCAGTTCGGCCTTCTCGGCGCGCGCGGCGGCCTTTTTCAGATTGGTCTCAATGTCGGCGATCATGTCGTCATCGCCTTCGGCGAGTTCGAGCAATTCCTCGGCATCATTGGCTTCGCGCTGCAGGGCTTCGACGGTTTCGATACCGTCGGCCAGGCGCTGGCGTTCGCGCATCATGGCCTGGGCAGCTTGCGGATCGTCCCAGAAATCCGGGCGTTCGGAGAGCGCCGTCAGCTCATCGAGGCGTTTGGTGGCAGTATCCCAGTCAAAGACGCCTCCGTAGCAAACCGGCGGACTGGCGGATCTGGTCTGTAAGCGATTTGATTTCTGCGGACATGGGATCAGCCTCTATCTTGTATAGGTCAGTAAAATTCAGAGAGGCGGGGCATAGCGCGCCCGCCTCCCTGCGTCAAAATCCGTGTTGTCAGTAAATGTCGCCGAGAGTGTCGTCGACCGGCGCTTCCGGGGCCGGTTGCGGCTGACCGGGCTGGCTTGGGAACATCTCCGGATTTTCATCCACGATTCCCGCATCGCGTTCCGGGTCAAACCCGCCATAGCCACCACCATTGCCGCTGCCCGCGCCGCAATTGCCCGAAATGGACAGGCAGTCGCTGGTGTCGCGGAAGGCGCTCATGCCGGGCTCAGTGCCGGGGCGGAAGGCCTCGTCGATGATGACGGCCGTGTCTGGTCCGGGCAGTTCGCCATTGCGCGCATCGATCTTCACGAGGCGCACGCCGGGGGGAATCCGGAACGGAATGGCAGGCTCGTCTTCCAGTGCCTTTTCCATGAATTCGGTGAAGATCGGCGCGGCGACCGAGCCACCAGCCTCGCCTTCGCCAAGCGACCTATTGTCATCGAAGCCGACCCGCACGCCCACGACGAGGTCCGGCGAGTAGCCCATGAAGACGGCGTCGCGATAATCGTCGGTGGTCCCGGTCTTGCCGGCCAGTGGCTTGCCGACGCGCAGCGCCCGGCGACCGGTGCCGCGCTCCACCACGCCTTCCAGCATATGGGTCACCTGATAGGCAACGATCGGATCGAGCACCTGCTCGCCGACATCGGCGAGTTGCGGCGGCTCTTCGCCGTTCCATTCTTCGAGATGGCAATCCTCGCACGGGCGCTCGTCATGCCGGAACAGGGTACGGCCATGACGGTCCTGCACGCGGTCCAGCAGGGTCGGGTTGATGATCCGGCCGCCATTGACGAAGCCGGCATAGCCGCGCGCCAGATCGATCAGATACGTATCGCCGGCGCCCAACGACATGGCCGGATAAGGCGGCAGGTCTTCATAGACGCCCATACGCTCGGCCAGATCGGACACGGCCTCCATGCCGATGTCCTGCGCCACACGCGCGGTGACGAGGTTCAGGGATTTCTCCAGCGCGATACGCAGCGTGACCATGCCGTAGGTGCGGCCCTCGGTATAGTTGGACGGGCGCCAGTAATCATCCGTGGACACATCAAACGCCACGAAAGGCGCATCCAGCATCCGGCTTGCCGGCGTGTAGCCCTTTTCCAGCGCGGCCGCATAGACAAACGGCTTGAAGCTGGAGCCCGGCTGGCGCTTCGACTGGGTGACACGATTGTAGCTGGACTTGAAGAAGGAGTAGCCGCCCTGCATGGCCAGGATCCGGCCCGTATGAGGGTCGATTGCCACGAGCGATCCATCCACTTCCGGCACCTGCCGCAGGATGGCATTGCCGACCGGGATCATCATCGGTTCCGGGTCCGGCTGGTCGATCTCGTCGCCGTCCGGGTCCAGTTCCGTTTCTGCCGGCGCGGCAGTTTCTTCCGCATTCAGCACTTTGCGCTTCAGCTCGGCCAAGACCACATCGCCGACCTTCAGGCCGCCCTTGCCCTCGGCTGGCTTGTAGGTAGCAGCCCACTCGACTTCCTCGGCAGGCAGCGGAATGGTCGCGCCATCGGTCAGCAGGAGTTCAGCCCCCTTCGATCCGATCCTGGTGACCAGGGCCGCTTCCCATGTGCCATACCCACCGGGCAGTTTCACACCGTCCAGCTGTTCGAGAATGTCGTCTGATTTCGGATCGAGCGTCGTCACCGGACCGCGCCAGCCATGCCGGCGATCATAGGTGACGAGACCATTTTGCAGCGCGTCCTGAGCGGCCAGCTGCAGCTTGGTGTCGATGGTCGAGCGAATGGACAGGCCGCCCTGCTGCAACGTGTCTTCGCCATAGGATTTGATCAGGTCGCGGCGCAGCTCCTGCACGAAATAGGTCGCAGCGGCATATTCCGGCCCCTTCAGGCGGCGCGTGGTCGTCAGCGGCTTGGTCATCGCCTCTTCCGCGGCTTCGCGCTCGATATAGCCATCCTCGACCATGCGGCGCAGGACGTAGTTGCGCCGCTGCAGCAGGCGTTTGGGCCGGCTGTACGGGTTCACCGAGGACGGGGCCTTGGCCAGCGAGGCCAGGATCGCCGCTTCGGACAGGTCGAGTTCCGGCAGGGATTTATCAAAATAATTCAACGCCGCCGACCCGACACCATAGGAGCGATAGCCGAGATAGATTTCGTTGAGGTAGAGTTCGAGGATCTCCTCTTTCGTGAACTCCTTCTCCATGCGCTGCGCGATGATGGCTTCCTTCGCCTTGCGGGTCAGGTTCTGGTCACGCGTCAGCAGCATGTTCTTGGCGACCTGCTGGGTGATCGTGGAGCCGCCTTCGAGACCGCCGGAGCCGGTGATCTTGTTCTTGGCAGAGTTCACCCCGCCGCGCACGATGCCCTTGTAGTCGAGCCCTTCATGCGTGAAGAAATTTTTGTCCTCGGCCGCGACGAAGGCATACACAACATGGTTCGGGATCGACTCATACGGCACGAAGACGCGGTGCTGGTCCGCAAATTCGGCGATCAGCGTTCCGTCGCCCGCATGAACGCGCGAGGTGATCGGCGGTTCATATTGTTTCAGCTTCTCGATGGACGGGACCTGACGGCCAAGCGCCGCGAAGTACAGCCAGAGCGCGACAAAGGCGAGCGCTGCGAGCACGAAGCCCAGAATGACCAGACGGCGCGCCCAGACCCAGACCCAGGGCGGGCCCGGAAGAAACCGGCGGCTGGGTTCTGGTTCCTGCATGTGAGGATTCATGTTGTTCGACATAGTTTTCCCGTCAGCGTTCGCATCGCGGAATCGCATTGATATCCGGCAATAGTAAGGCGTGTCGGAGGCGGGTAAAAGGTCTCAGCTGCCTGACAATCTGGTCAGATATCCTGCCGGTCCACCTCGCCATCCCCGATGGACACGCTGGGCAATGACCGGCGCTCAGGCTTCGGCGTGGTCAGGCCGTTTGCCAGCTTGGCTTCCAGCTCTGCTCTTTCCTTGGCGGGCGGGTGGTTGTCGATCGCATTCTGCCACGCTTCGCGCGCGTCTTCCTTCTTGCCCTGATGCCAGTAAATGTCGCCCAGATGGGTCTCGATTTCCCAATGCTTGTGAGGCTTGAGGTCGGCACGCGACTGCTCGATCAGCCGCTGAGCATCCTTCAGATGGCCCAGCCGGTAATAGGCCCAGCCCAGCGAGTCGGTGATGTAGGGATCGCGCTCTGCCAGCGATCGGGCCCGGTACAGCACCTTGAAGCCCTCTTCCTGCTTGTCTGTGTATTCAATAAGGAAATAGCCGAGCGAATTCAGCGCGTACGGGTCGTTCGGCCGCCCCAGCAATTCGGTGCGCAGGATGGCCAGCGCCTGGTTCACTTCGCCGATCTTGCCCAGCGAATTGGCCAGCATCATGCGGCGGTCATGCGTATCATCCAGCTCGCGCGCCTTGGCGGCGTGCCGGGCGGCCCCTTCAAGGTCTCCGAACTGGTTCTTGATCTCTGCGGCAAGGCCATGTGCCGAGGCCCGCTCTGCCTGGTTGGAGGCCAGCGAGATCACTTCGTCCACCAATTCGGCCGAGCCCTCCTGATCATTCAGCAGGGTGCGCAGCTGCAGGGCGCCATACAGCGTCTGCAGGCGATCATCCTCGTCGGTGATTTCCAGCGCCCGCGCCACGGTGGCCCGGGCCTCGTCTTCCTCACCAGACATGATCAGCGCTTGCGCCGCGGCGATCTGCAGCGACGCCGTCTCGGTCGGCGCGCTGAGGGCAACATGTGCCACGCCGCCATAAAGGGCGCTCTCATAAAGCTGATCGATGACGGCGGCGCGCAGCCCCTCATCATCCGGATTGATCAGCAGGGCTACCTGGTCAAATGCCGAACGCTGATCGTCAAAGCCTTCAATTCGTCCGCCCATCATGATCGTGCGGATGATGCGTTGCTCCTGCAGCGCCCGCGAAACATCCGCCAGAGACTGGGTGAAGGCGGCCCGCACATCCAGCGCCTCATTGTCGAGATTCTTGCCTGTTTCGAGGCTCTCGATGGCGGCGGCATAGCTGATCGCCTCTTCCGGCTCGGCGTCGGCCAGTTTCTGGTAGACGGCCTTCGCCTCTTCGATCCGGCCGAGGCGCTGCAGCAGCAATGCGTGGCGCGAGACCACGGTGCGGATATGGCTGTAGAGCAAGCCTTTCGGATCGAACTGGTGTTCCGGCGCCTCGATCTCGGCGGGCGTCATGAATTCGTAGACGGCAAGCGCCTGTTCCGGGCGGTCCAGGGCTTCCAGCATGGCCGCAAGGGACAGATCGCCCGTCAGGCCCGGCATCGCCCCTGCCGCACCCCGATGGCGCTCGATGGCTTGGTCCGGCTTGCCATCCATCGCCAGCAGCCACGCATCGAGGAAAGCATAGAAACCGGTCTCGCCCTCTTCCTCACTCTGGCTGTTGGAGGTCTTCAATATGTTGCGCGCAGCGGTGGTGTCGCCGTCCGCGGCCCGGTCGAGCGCCAGGAAGGCATCGAAGAGCGGGCTGACATCGCGGTCTTCCTGCGACAGGCCGGAGGTCATCTGGAGGAAGGCCGCCATGTCGCCAGCCTTCACGGCATCCAGGGGCGCCGGATAGGCGGAGATGCCGACCGGCAGGCCATTGGCCCCGATCACGGCCGTCGCGCGCGCCGCCGGGGAGAGCGGCACCGAACTCTCGACAAGCTGCGCCGCGACCGGCGTTTCTTCCAAGGTGGGTGCTGGCTCGGTCGCGCAGGCGCCGAGCGTGAGGGACAGGGTCAGGACAGAGGCGGCAAGAGACAGTCTGGTGCGCATGAGGACGGCGTACTCCGGGTTCGGTTTGACCCAGAGTGAAGCAGTCCGATGCGGCGAGAGCAAGGCGCGAAATGGAGAAAGCGCGGCAGGGTTAACCCCGCCGCGCTTTCCGGAAACCATAAGGGACGAGGCCCTGTTTACATGTTCGGATAGGCCGGACCGCCGCCGCCTTCCGGCACGGTCCAGTTGATGTTGAGGTTCGGATCCTTGATGTCACACGTCTTGCAGTGAATGCAGTTCTGCGAGTTGATCTGGAACTTCAGCTCACCGCCTTCCTCGATCCATTCATAGACGCCAGCCGGGCAATAGCGCGCCGACGGACCGGCATAGACATCATGCTCGGAGGCCTTCTGCAGAGCCATGTCCTTCACGACAAGGTGAACGGGCTGGTCTTCGCCATGATAGGTGTTGGTGAAGGAGACATTGGTCAGCTTGTCGAAGCTGATCTTGCCATCCGGCTTCGGATAATCGATCGGCTTGAACTTCTTCGCCGGCTTCAGCGCCGCCGCATCGGTCTTGCCGTGCTTCAGTGTGCCGAAGAAGGAAAAGCCGCCGAACAGGCTGGAAATCCACATTTCCAGGCCGCCGAGCGGTATGCCGATGGCGGTGCCGAGGCGCGACCAGAGCGGCTTCACGTTCCGCACCTGCTTCAGCTCCTTGTAGACCGAGGACTCCTTGTAGGCGTCTTCATAAGCGGTTAGCACATCGCCCTCGCGGCCAGCCTTGATGGCCTCGAACGCGGCTTCGGCGCCCATCATGCCGGTCAGGATGGCATTGTGGCTGCCCTTGATGCGCGGCACATTGACGAAGCCAGCGCCACACCCGATCAGTGCGCCGCCCGGGAAGGCCAGCTTCGGCACGGACTGGAAGCCGCCCTCGGTGATAGCCCGTGCGCCATAGGCAACCCGCTTGCCGCCTTCGAGGTGCGGCAGCACGCAGGGGTGATGCTTGAAGCGCTGGAATTCCTGATAGGGCGAAATGTACGGATTCTCATAATTGAGGTGCACCACGAACCCAACCGAGATGAATGGCTCGCCATTGTCGCGGAAATGGTAGAGGAAGCTGCCGCCGCCGGTCTTGTTGTCGAGCGGCCAACCCATCGTGTGCTGGACATAGCCCTCATTGAAATTCTCTTCCGGGACCGACCACAGCTCTTTCAGCCCGATGCCGTATTTCTGCGGGTCGCGGCCTTCATCCAGATTGTACTTGGCAATCAGCTGCTTGGTCAGCGAGCCGCGCGCGCCTTCTGCGAACAGGACATACTTGCCGAGGAGTTCCATGCCCGGCTCATAGTCAGACTTGTGCGAGCCATCGGCGGCAATGCCCATGACGCCGGCCACAATGCCCTTCACTTCGCCATTCTCGCCGAGCACCAGATCGGAGGCGGCAAAACCCGGAAAGACTTCGACGCCGAGATTCTCGGCTTCCTGACCCAGCCAGCGCGCCACATTGGCGAGCGACCCGGTATAGTTGCCATGGTTCTTCATGAAGCCCGGCATAGGCAGCCACGAAATGTCGGCCTCGCCATTCGGCCCCAGGAATTTGAACTTGTCGCCGGTCACTTCGGTTTTCAGCGGGCGGTCATCCCGCTCACGCCAGCCGGGGATCAGCTTGTCGAGGCCAACCGGGTCCATGACGACACCGGACAGGATGTGAGCGCCGATCTCGCCGCCCTTCTCGATCACGACGACCGAAAGGTCCTCGCCGGCGGCATCCGCCAGTTGCTTGAACCGGATTGCCGCGGACAGACCCGCAGGGCCACCGCCAACGATGACCAGATCATATTCCATCGACTCGCGCTGAACAGCGTCATCAGCCATTGGTTTCTCCTCCTTGCGGGTGATAGGGTGCCCGCTCATAAGCCCATTTGATTAAGCAATTACAGCGTCTATCAGGAAGGTCCAGAGCGTCCAGATGCCCGCCCCTGCGTCAATTGATGCAATTAAGGCCCTCACCGAATGGTGGGGCGACATGGGCGTGGAAGTCGATGACGCCGCCGTGCAGGCCTATTTGAAGGTTTCCGAGAGCGCTGCGCCGCCTGCTGCCACAGCCCCGACACCCCCTGTCCGCCGCCCACGCCGCAAGAAAATCGACTGGGTCGAAGAGGCAAAAGCGGCAGCCGCCGCCTGTGATTCGGTCGAGGCCCTGAAAGCGGCCATTGAAGGGTTCGACGGCAGCCCGCTGAAAGGCGCTGCAGAAAATACAGTTGTCTATGATGGCACGCCCGGCGCCAGCCTGATGGTCATCGGCGAAGGCCCCGGCGCCGAAGAGGACCGCAAAGGCCTGCCCTTTGTCGGCAAGGCCGGGCAACTGCTCGACAAGATGCTGGCCGCGATCCACCGCGACCGCACCGAGAATGCCTTCATCACCAATGTGAATTACTGGCGCCCGCCGGGAAACCGCAATCCGGAGCCGGAGGAGCTGGCCGTATGCCGTCCCTTCGTGGAGCGGATGGTAGAACTGGTGGCGCCGAAAGTGATCGTCGCGGCTGGCGGCGTGCCGGCCAAATCCCTGCTGGACAGTTCCGATGGCATCATGCGGCTGCGCGGGACGGAGCATGTCTTCAAGACGGCGGGCGGATTCAGCGCGCCGCTGATCCCGGTCCTGCACCCGGCCTATCTACTGCGCCGTCCACAAGACAAGTCCCGCGCATGGCGGGACTTGTTGCTGGTGGAACAGCGTCTGGGAGAATTGGGCGGCTAGGGATCAGCCAGAAGGACTATTCCTCCAGGGCTTCCTCGGCTTTTTGATCGACCAGCTCCATTTCGCGATCTTTACGCTGTAGAAAAGCCTCACCAATCGAACCGTCTTCATCCTTGCCGATGACGTCCTTGGCGACCGGGAAGATTTCGGTCTCTTCTTCGTCGATATGGTGTTCGTAATCATGGCGCAGCGTCTTGAAGCGCGTCAGCCAGCCGGGAGAACTCATGTCCATCTCGTCCAGTTCCTGGATGATGTCGTCCAGCTCCTTGTGCTCGGCGACCGAGTGGCGGCCCTTGGGCTGTCCCTCCTCGCCTTCCATCAGCGGAGCATAGAAGGTCTCTTCCTCGGCGGCGGCATGCCCGCCCACATCATAATAGAACTCCTTCCAGAGTTCGCGGCGCTTGGTGGAGTCGCCTTCCGTTTCTGCCAGCTGGGCCAACAGATCACGGTGGGAATCATGATCTTTCTTCAGGGTTTCATAAATCGAGGGCATGTGAGGGATCCTTTGTCTTATCCCTCTCAAACGCGTTAACCCCTGCCCGGTTCCGCGCCACACGATTGCCTGATAGGGAGTTTTAATGCCCGCGCCGCTCTCCATCATCATCCCCACACTGAACGCCGCCGGTGACCTGCCGGATTGTCTGCAGGCGCTGATGCCGGGGCTGGAGCTGGGTCTGATCCGCGAAGTCATCGTGTCCGATGGCGGCTCGGAGGATGCGACGCCGCGCATTGCCGGTGACACGGGCGCAACCTTCCTGACTGGCGCAAAGGGGCGCGGCGCCCAGCTCGCGGCCGGGGCGAATGCCGCGCGGGGCGACTGGCTGCTCTTCCTGCACGCCGACACGATCCTCTCACCTGACTGGGCCGAGCGCGCCGCTCATCACATGGAGCGCCGCGCAGAAGCGGCTGCGGCCTTCACGCTGAAATACCGTTCCGACGACCGGGCCGCGCGCTGGCTGGAGGCCCGCGCCAATCGTCGTGCGCGGATTCTCGGCCTGCCCTATGGCGATCAGGGCCTGCTGCTCTCCCGCAAGCTTTACGAGGCGGTCGGCGGCTTCGCTGACGTGCCCCTGATGGAAGACGTCATGATCGCACGCGCCCTCGGCAAGAAGCGACTCGTCCTCCTGAGCGCCGAAGCGCGCACCTCAGCCGAGAAATATGAGCGCGATGGCTGGCGCAAGCGGGCCTGGAGCAATGCGTGGTTGCTGACCCGCTTCCTGATGGGCGCGAGCCCCGAGACCCTCGCCAAGGCATATCGCTGATGCGGCGCGCCCGGCTTCTGATCTTCGCCAAGCCGCCCCGCATGGGCCTCGCCAAGTCACGGCTCGCGGCTGGCGTGGGGCGGACCGAAGCCCGCCGCATCGCGCATTTTACGCTCGCCCGCACCATGCGCGCCGTCCGCGGCAGCGGCCTCGACGCCGCACTCTATCTCGCACCTGATCGCGCATTGGACGAAACACTTGGAGGAATCTGGCCCCCGTTCTTGCCCCGGTTCCGTCAGGGCCCCGGCACACTGACCGAACGGCTCGGTAAGGGACTTGCCGACTCGCCCAACGGGCCGGTCCTGTTCATCGGCACGGACGCGCCAGACATCTCCGCCGCCCATCTGCACCACGCCGTGCGCGCGCTGCAGCGCCATGATGCCGTCTTCGGCCCGGCCGAGGATGGCGGGTTCTGGCTGTTTGGTGTGAACAAGCGTCCGGGCTTGCCGCCCCTGTTCGACAATGTGCGCTGGTCCGGGCCTCATGCGCTGGCAGATGTGCGCGCGAACCTGCCCTCCTCAGCCCTGCTGGCCCTGTTGCAAACGCTGCAGGATGTAGACGACAAAAATGACTGGAAGCGATGGTGCCAAAACAAACTTCGTTAACTTGACTCAGGTTATGGAAGTAAACTCCAAAGCCGTGTCCAACGTAATCTCCGGACTCCAGACGACAGGACACATAATGTACCGACTGATTTATATCAGCACTGCGTCTGACGCGCTCACGGCTGCCGACATTGACGATATCGTCGAGACGGCAATCCGCAACAACGAACCCCGAAACATCACAGGCGTGCTGGTCTATAATGGTCTGAACTTCCTGCAAGTGCTCGAAGGGACGCGGGCGGATGTCGAGAACATCTACAATCGCATCCTGCTGGATACGCGCCATGTCTCGGTCACAACCGTGCTGACCGAGACAGCCGAAATCCGTATCTTTTCGGGCTGGCACATGGCCGGACGCAAGACGATGGCCCTGGCAGGCCATAGGGACTACGACAAGATGAACGATGTCCATGATGTGTTGGACCGCCAGATACCGGGCCACGTCCGCCAGGTCCTGGAAAACTTCACCTCCCTGAAGGGCATCTGATTTCACAGGTTTCCGGCAAGCCTGCCGATTTATGTTCTTGATTTGTTCTGTTGCTTGTGGCCTGTTCCGGTCATGAGGACAGGACAGAAACTCTCTCCCAGCGGCCGGGTCAATCTGATCGATGCCCGGCAGGCCGAGGAGCGCTTCCAGCAGCGCGGACGCGGCGCCGTCTCGAACCAGACGGGCCGTTTCGAATCGGAGACACGCTACGCCTTCGATGATGGCTGGGGCACGATCGAGGATGATGCCGGACGCCTGGAAACGACCCTGTTGAAGGACACGGCCCGCACGATCATCACCTTCAACAAGTCGCCTGACATTTCATTCGACCGCACGGTGAACCCGTATCGCGGCTGTGAACATGGCTGCATCTATTGCTTTGCCCGCCCGACCCATGCCTGGGGCGGCCTGTCGGCCGGGCTCGATTTTGAAAGCAAGCTCTTCTTCAAGGACAATGCCGTCGAGCTGCTGAAGCGGGAACTGTCAAAACCCAGCTATCTGCCCCGTGTCATCGCGCTCGGCATGAATACCGACGCCTACCAGCCGGTTGAACGCGAGATGCGCCTGACCCGCAGCCTTCTGGAAGTCCTGTCCGCCTATCGCCATCCGGTCAGCCTCCTCACCAAGTCTGCCCTGATCCAGCGGGACATCGACCTGATCGCTCCGATGGCCGAAGCGGGTCTCGCGCGGGTCGGCATCTCGCTGACCACGCTTGACCGCACGCTCGCACGCAAAATGGAGCCGCGGGCCGCCACGCCCCAGCGCCGGCTGGACACGATCCGGGCGCTCAGCGAGGCCGGAATCGAAGTTACCGTCATGACCGCGCCGATCATTCCCGGCCTGAACGATCATGAGATCGAAAGCCTGCTGGACGCCGCCGCCGATCATGGCGCGACACGTGCGGGCTATGTGATGTTGCGCCTGCCTTATGAGATCAAGGATCTGTTCCATGAATGGCTGGTCCAGCATGTGCCCGACCGGGCCGCCCGGATCATCAACCACATCCGGGATATGCGCGGCGGCAAGGATTACGACGCCAATTGGCATGAACGGATGCGCGGCGGCGGCCCGGTGGCCGATCTGATCTCACGGCGTTTCGGCCGGGCCACCGCCCGGCTCGGCATGAACCAGCGCAGAGACCCGCTGCGAACAAATCTTTTCCGCGTCATTGAAGAGCAGAACGGCCAGTTTCGTCTGGACGTCTAGGCCCGCTTCACCTCTCCCAGTCCGAGCGGTTTGCTGAACGCGCAAAAATATAGCGGCCTTCATACATTTCCCGGCCATTTCAGCCCGCCTGCTGTGCCTGCCTGTGTAGACCCGCCATCAGGAAGCAGGATAGCAATGCACCCGGCTGTAGGCCTGCTCCGCCTCCATTCACGCCGAACTCACAGGCTTTCCCCGATTTTATCCACAGGACTATCCACAAGGAAAATCTGCTGATAGTTTCGATCCCGAAACGAACCGGGGCTGATTCGGATGCGCAATAATTAGGGATTCAGAAACCGGCGTCCGGCACTGATTCGCGCTTCGATACGACACATAGCGCAAGCGGGGCTGAACCAATGGAATTACAGAAAAACGTGATCATGCAGGGCGATTGCATCGACATCCTGTCCCGCCTTCCGGACCGGTCGGTTGATCTCGTCTTCGCCGATCCGCCGTACAATCTCCAGCTTGGCGGCGGCCTGACCCGTCCGGACCAGTCCGTGGTCGACGGCGTGGATGATGATTGGGACAAGTTCGACAGTTTCGACGCCTATGATCTGTTTTGCCATCAATGGCTGGAAGAATGCCGCCGCGTCCTGAAGGATGATGGCGCGATCTGGGTGATCGGCTCGTATCACAACATCTTCCGCGTCGGCGCGATCCTGCAGGATCAGGGCTTCTGGATCCAGAATGACGTGATCTGGCTGAAATCGAACCCGATGCCGAACTTCAAGGGCACCCGCTTCCAGAATGCCCACGAAACCCTGATCTGGGCCGGCAAGTCCGAACAGTCCAAATGCACGTTCAATTACGACGCGCTGAAAGTCTTCAATGACGACAAGCAGATGCGCTCCGACTGGATGATCCCGCTCTGCACGGGCGGCGAGCGCCTGAAGGATGAAGACGGCAAGAAAGCGCATCCGACGCAAAAGCCGGAAAGCCTGCTGCAGCGCGTCCTGCTGGCCACGACCAATCCGGGCGACACGGTGCTCGACCCGTTCTCCGGCACCGGCACGACGGCCGCCGCCGCCAAGCGCCTCGGCCGCAACTATGTCGGCATCGAGCGTGACGAGACCTATGCGCGCCTCTCCCGTGCCCGCCTGAAGGCCATCGAGCCCATCGAAGGCGCCGTGCTGGAAACCGAGCGCAGCAAGAAATCCCTGCCGCGCGTCCCGTTCGGCGCCCTGCTGGAAAATGGCTGGCTGAAGCCGGGCGACCGCCTGTTCAGCCCGCAGCGTCGCTACCAGGCCCGCATCCGCGTCGACGGCTCGCTGACCACCGGCACGTCCACCGGCTCGATCCACCGCCTCGGTGCACATGTCCAACAGGCCCCGGCCTGCAATGGCTGGACCTATTGGCACTATGAAGATCCGAAACGGAACCTCGCGCCAATCGACCTGCTCCGCCGCCGATACCGCGAGGAAATGGGCCTCAACTAGGCTTCCTCGAAAACATGTAAATGAAGGCGGCGCGGGATCAGTCCTGCGCCGTTTCTTCGAGGGATGCATGATAGGCGCGCCAGCAGGCCTGACCGACCTTGTTGTACGCCCGCATCTTCTCCGCCATCCGCAGGAACCCATCCTGGTCGCCCAGCTCCGGCGGCAGCAGCGGATCGAAATTGATCGCCCGGATCACCGGTTGCCCGATCAGCAATGTCTCGCGCGCCGCGTCATCCATACTGCTGGTCGCAAGCCCCTCCAGGCTCCGCTCCATCGTCTTGATCGCCTGCGCATAGGACCGCGACAGGGCCTTCGGTGACCAGAGGCCTGCCCAGTTCTGCGGTCCGGCCATGGCAATCTCGCAGGCCCGCATCAGGATGATATCCTCATCCGCGCCAATATCGGTCAGGTCGCTACGATGCGAATCCAGATCGCCCGACAGATTTGCCGGCCGCACCCAAAAGCCTTCCTCTGTCTGCTGGTAGCCGAACAGCGCCAGCGCCCGCTCCCTGGCGCGCAATTGCTTGCGGTCACTGCGGCCGAGATGCTTGGTCAGGGCGACCAGCCAGTCCCCGTTCCAGTCCACCATCCGGTCGGCCACATGCTCCCATTGCTGGACCCGCCGCATCAGCGCCTGCGCCTTTGGCCCCGGACTGTAGACGCCGCGCTCCGGGCTTTCCAGCAGGCCATCCTTCATCAGCCGCGTCACCGCCACGCGCAGGGTCGATGCCTCGATCCCGAACAGCGCTGCCGCATTGATGAGGCGGCCGATCGCCTGCGGCGAGGCATCCGTGCTGCTCATCAGCGACAGGACCAGCGCCCGTGCGGACACGTCCTGGGGGTCAAGAGGATTATAATAATACACGAATTGACTCATACTGATAATTACTGTAATAATTTATTAAAGCACAGGATGGGAGCCCTGCCATGCCCACGACGATGAAGCTATCAGAAGCCGTCACAAAAGAAGAACTTCGCGAATTGCGGAAGAAGTCAAACCTTCGCGCCTTCGGCACGGTGGCCTGGAACTGGGGCCTGATCGTCGCGGCATTTGCCGTCGCCATCCTCTGGACCAATCCGATGACCATCGCGGCAGGTATTCTCATTCTGGGCGGACGCCAGCTCGGCCTCGGCATCATCAATCATGATTGCGCCCACCACGCCCTGTTCAAGAGCCCGAAGGTGGACGAATTTGTCGGTCACTGGATCGCAGGTGCGCCGATGAACATCTCCCTGCCCGCCTATCGTGCCTACCATCTCAAGCACCACAAATATGCCGGCACGCCGGATGACCCGGATATCATCTTCGTCAAGAATTATCCCGTGGCCAAGGACAGCCTGCGGCGCAAATTCGTGCGGGACCTGACCGGCCAGACCGGCTTCCGGGACACGATGCGCAAGATCCGCAGCTTCAAGCTGTCGCGCAACTGGCCGTGGCTCACCTTCCACGTCGCCTTGCTGGCCACGCTGACAGCCGTCGGCGCGCCGTGGGCCTATCTCATGTGGTGGGCGGCGGAACTCTTCATCTATCCGGCCATCGTGCGCCTGCGTCAGATTGGCGAGCACGGCACCTCCAAGGACCGCAGCAGCCTCGAACCCCGCCTCAATACCGGCACCACGGTCGCCCCCTTCTGGCAGCGCGTGCTGATCGCCCCGAACGATGTGAACTACCATCTCGAACACCACATGTTCGCCAGCATCCCGCCTTACAATCTGAAGCGGCTACACACGCTGCTTTCAACGCGCGGCTATTATGACGACTATGACTGCATCTCGCATGGCTATGGCGATGTGCTGCGCCGCGCCGTGCGTCCGGACACGCCGGAAATGGTGCCTGCGGAATAAGGCCGCCCTACTCCACGCCTATCCAGAAGGGACCGGCCGGCAGGCCGTTTCCATCGAACAGATTGCACAGGGGCGAATTGCCCTGGCAGTAGCGGATTTCGGACACGGGTGCGTCGCCGGTATCTATAATCACCGCCTCGCCGTCCAGCACAGCCGAGGCGAAGCGGCACGTACCCGCCTCGCACAGCTCCATCCCGAGGACGGTATCTGAACTGACAGTTTCGAGACCGTCCTCCACGCCCTCAAACGCGATGTGTATCGTATCGCCTTCCCGTGTGGCGCTTGCAGCCACCGGGCCGGACGCTGCCGCGTCTTCTTCGCCATAGACCAGTGCCTTCATCACGCGCACGACCCGCTCGGCCACGGCCAGCTTGTTCGGCGGATGGATGTCCACCGGGTCGCCCATGTCGATGGTCACGGCAAGGCCTACGCCATCATCCTCGTCCGCTACGCGCCGCATGGATTCCCGAATCACGCCCCAACCCGGCTTGCCCGCCTCGGTCGGCAGCGCGCCGTAGCGCGGCAGCTGCACCACAGTCACCGGCAGGCCGTCGCCAAACTTTGCGCGCCAATCCTGCACCAGCATGTCCAGCAGGCCCTTATAGGCCTCGCCCTCTCTGGCATTCCCCTCGCCCTGATACCAGATCGCGCCCTTCAGGCGCAGGCCATCCAGAGGCGCGATCATGGCATTGTGCAGCATGGTATAGCCCTTGATGGTGAACCAGGGCGCGGGCCGGGGTGTAGCGACGTCCCTCGGCACTTTGCGATACACCCAGCCCTCGGCCAGCGAGACGTCCGTGCCATCCTCGAATGCGATGCGTAACTCCGCGTCCGGGCCACTCATACCGCCTGCGCCATAATCATTGTGAACGTTGACGAGGAGCGTGTTCTCGCCCGCCTTCAGCAGGTTCGCGGGCACCTCATAGGCGCGCAGTCCGCCCCAATCGAATGTCGTGCCGATGGCCGTGCCGTTCAGCCAGGTCATGTCGGTGTCGTCGATCGCGCCGATATGGATCGTTGCCGATTGATCCGCCTGCTGAGCGGTCAGGGTGAAGTTCACCTTGTGCCAGACCATGCCGAGATGATCGGTCAGTTCCGCATCGCCCCAAGTGCGCCAGTCGCGCAGCGTCCCCGGCACGGGCGTCCAGTCGCCAGCCTCCGGGGTCTCCCACGGCGCGCCGCCGCCGGTGGCCGGATCATCCAGCCAGCCTTGCTGCCAGCTTTCGGAATACGCTTTCGCCGCCCCGCCCCGATCGGTCTTGTACCTCTCCAGCAGCGCAACATCCTCGGCATAGTCCGGCACCGCGCCAATGAGTTCGCCCTTGATCCAGGGCTCGATGCGCGAGCCGCCCCAGCTGGAATTGATCAGGCCAACGGGAATGTCATACGCCTCGGAGATCGCCCGTCCGCTATAATAGCAGACCGCCGAGAATTCCGCCGCGGTCTCCGGTGTCGTCACCGCCCAGGCGCTCTCTCCGGGCAGGTCCGCATCCGGATCAAGCGACAGCCCTTTCTCCACCTGCAACAGGCGGATGTTCGGATGATCCGCCGCAGCGACTTGCCGCTCGGCATAGGTCACGCGCGACAGCGGGTATTCCATGTTGGACTGGCCGGAGCAGAGGAAGACATCGCCCGCCAGCACATCCCCGACCGCCTGCACGGTCTCACCTTCGGCAGACAGGGTAATCTGATGTGGCCCACCTGCGGAGAGTTCCGGAAACTCTGTCCACCAGCGTCCGTCCCGTCCGGCGCGAACCGGTGTGGCGGCTGTGTCCAGCGACACCATGAATTCCGCGCCGGGGTCCGCCGTGCCGAACAGGCGCACCGGCGTATCGCGCTGGATCACCATATGGTCAGTAAACACGCTGGCGAGCTTCGGCGCCTCGGCCATCGCGCCCGGTCCAAGCAGGGCCAATGCCCCGCACGCCATCATCATCCTGCTGGTAAACATGTGCTGCTCCGCCCTTTGATATTTTGACAGGAGCTTTCCCGAAGGCGCCGAACTTGTCCAGTGTTAGCGATAACGAAATTTACGCGACCGCCAATCGGAACGCCTTCGCAAACACGCTGGGCAGGCCTTCGACCTCCTCGACCTTGACCCAGATCCCGCCTTCAACTCTCGGCTTGCGCGGCGCGCTCGCCCGCATCACCCGGAACCGGAGCGCAAAATGCGTGAAGACATGGCGCACTTCCCCGACCTCTTCCCAGTCGGCCCTGGCGGGCGCATGCGCCTCCGGAAAGTCACCCTCGACCCACTCCCCGGTCGGTACGGCCAACATGCCGCCGAGCAGGCCCTTGTCCGGTCGCCGCACCAGCAGCGCCTCGCCCTTCACGACCAGCACATAGGCAATGCCATGCCGCACAGGCTTGGCCACTTTCGCCGGCTTGATCGGATAGCGCTCCGGTTCGCCCTCTTCCCGCGCCGCGCACAGGTCTGACAACGGGCAGAGCAGGCAGTTCGGCCGGGTCGGCGTGCACACGGTCGCGCCGAGATCCATCAGCGCTTCGGCGAACTCGCCCGGCCTGTCGTCCGGCACCAGCGCGCGCACCGTCTCGGCAATCACCTTCTTCTCGGCTGCCCACTCGCCCTTCAGCGCCAGCAGCCGCGCAAACACGCGGTCGACATTGCCGTCCACCGCCGCCGCTTTCTGGTCGAACGCAATCGCCGCGATCGCCCCCGCCGTATAAGGCCCGATCCCCGGCAGCTTGCGCAGCTCGGCCTCGGTCTCCGGAAACCCGCCCCGCGCGGCCACCTCCCGCGCACATTTCAGCAAATTCCGCGCCCGCGCATAATAGCCCAGCCCGGCCCATGCGCTCATCACCTCTTCATCCTTCGCCGCCGCCAGCGCCTCGACCGTCGGCCAGCGCGTCAGGAAGGCGTGAAAGTATGGCGTGCCGTGCGGGATGGTCGTCTGCTGCATCATGATCTCGCAGAGCCAGACCCGATACGGATCAGGCCGCTCGCCCACGGCCCGGTCCGCCGGCAGCGTGCGCCAGGGCAGGTCGCGTGCATGGCGCTCGAACCAGGGCAGCAATTTGCCCGGCAGGCTGTTCAAATCTCTGTGCTTTGCCAGTGCCATGCCTTTTCCTCGCCTGAAAGCCGTGCAATCTCGTATGAATGGTCACGAGATCAACCCTTGATCCCATCGAGGAAGCCCGCGCCAGGGTGCGGCTGCGCTACCAGCGGGCGACGCGCACCTATTCCAACATGCGCCAGATCGGCCTGTCAGCCGAGCGTGTCGGCCGCAAGTCCGGCGCGAAGAAGCTGCCCCCGATTCAGGTGCTGCGCCAGCGCTGGCGTGAGATCGCCGGCGAGCAGCTCTACAAATATTGCCGCCCGGAACGCCTCAGCGGCGGCAAGGATGGCCGCGTGCTGACCCTGCTCGTCGTGCCGCAGGCCGCCCCGATGGTCCAGCACCAGTCCGAAACCCTGCGCCAGCGCGTCTCCGTCTCTGCCGGCGGCGACATCACCGCCATCAAGATCAAACAGGGCTCACTCGGCACCGAGCCACCCAAGACGCTGCGCCGCAAGACCCGTCCCCTGACGCTGAAAGAGCGCAAGGAGCTGGAAGACTCCGCCGCCCGGATACAGGACGACAAGCTGCGCGCCGCAATTGTTGCGCTCGGAGAGGCCATGCTAACCGCAGAGGACACGCCGCGCCCGGCTAAGCCTGCCGGGGACGGCGACCTGCCATTCTGATCCCCGCGCTGCCCGCAAGGAGCCCCGACATGCTGAAATCCCTCCTGAGTGCCACTCTGGCCGCCGCCTTTCTGGCGATGCCCGCCCTCGCCGAAGACCTCTCGGTCGGTCACACGAAGGGCTCGAAGGATGCGCCGCTGACGCTGATCGAATATGGCTCGCTGACCTGTGGCGGCTGTAAATATTTCCACGACAAGATCCTGCCGCGCATCGAGGCCGACTATGTCGAGACCGGCAAGGTCCGCTTCATCTTCCGCGAAGTCCTGCGCAATGACGTCGACACCGCCCTCGTCGCGATGGCGCGCTGCGCCGGCGAGGACAAATTCTTCGAGGCGACCGACGCCATGTTCGAACACCAGCCTGAAATCATCAAATCGGCGCAGGCGGGCACGCTGCTCGACACCTTCGTGGAGGTCGGTGCGCCCTATGGCATCACCGATGTTGACGCCTTCAATGCCTGCTACGCCGATATGAGCATCCGGCTCGACATGATCGAAGTGCAGGAAAGCGCCAATCAGTATGACCTGCACGGCACGCCGACCCTGGTCATCAATGGCGAGGAAAAATACGTCGATGACGATTTCAACTCGGCCGATGCGTTCGCCGCCTATCTCGATGCCGAGCTTGCCGCCCTGCCCGATTCGCCTGCAGCGCAGGCAGAATAGTTAACAGAAGGGATGGTTGCAGTTAATGAATTGGCAACCAAACCGACTCAATCCTTAACGCGAAGGTTATGATCATGAATTTCTTCTCACGACGCACTGCGCTTGCAGCGATTTCGGCGCTGGCTCTGGCCGCCTGTGGTGACACCGGCGCGGACACGACGCCTTCTGGCGATGCCGCCGTGACCGCAGGCAGCGAGCTCGGCCATATCAAAGGCTCGGCCGACGCGCCCGTCACGCTGATCGAATACGCCTCGCCGACCTGCCCGGCCTGCAAATACTGGCATGACGATATCCAGCCGGTCGTCCAGTCGGACTATATCGATACCGGCAAGGTGAAGCTGATCTTCCGTGAATACCCGCTGCACGCACCCGACGTGCCAGCCTATCTGGTCGCCATGTGCGCCGGCGAAGACAAGTATTTCGATGTGCTGGACGAGCTGTTCGAATACCAGTCCGGCATCGTCGAATCCGCCCAGAACGGCGTCCTGAAAGCCATGCTTCAGACCATCGGCCAGCGTCATGGCATCGAGACCGAAGCCGATTTCGACGCCTGCATGAACAATCGCGACCTGCGCCAGCAGATGGCCGATATCTACCAGACATCCGAGAAATTCGGCGTCACCGGTACGCCGACCTTCATCATTGATGGGGAAGTACACCAGTTCGCCAACATGAACTCGGCTGACAAGGTCAAGGCCGCGCTGGACGCTGCGCTGGAAGCCGCCGGCGTCTCCACAGACGAGTAGCGGGATGGAGAAGCCAGTATGAAGATAACCGAACTCCGTATTGCTGGCTTCAAATCCTTCGTGGACCCTCAGGATGTGCCGATCGAACCCGGCCTGACAGGGATCGTTGGCCCGAATGGCTGCGGCAAATCCAATTTGCTCGAAGCCCTGCGCTGGGCGATGGGGGCAAGTTCCGCGCGCGCCATGCGCGGCGGAGAGATGGATGATCTCATCTTCTCCGGCGCCGATGGTCGCCCGGCCCGCGAGACCGCTGAAGTCACGCTCGTGCTGGACAATTCCAAGCGCACCGCGCCGCCGGAATTCAACGCCTCCGATACGCTGGAAGTCATCCGCCGCCTGAAGCGCGGCGCAGGCTCCACCTACAAGCTGAATGGCCGGACCGTGCGGGGCAAGGACATCCAGCTCCTGTTCGCGGATGCCTCGACCGGCGCGAACTCCCCGGCCCTCGTGCGCCAGGGCCAGATCTCCGAACTGATCGGCTCCAAGCCGCAAAACCGCCGCCGCATCCTTGAAGAGGCCGCCGGCATTGCGGGCCTGAACTCCCGTCGCCACGAAGCCGAGCTGAAACTGAATGGCGCCGAGACCAATCTCGAACGCCTGTCGGAAGTGTCCGCCGAGGTGGAGCGCCAGCTGGCCAGTCTGAAGCGCCAGGCCGCCAAGGCCCGCAAGTACAAGAGCCTGTCGGAAGAGATCCACGCGCTCGATGCCTTGATCGCGCATCTGCGCTGGCACGAAGCCAAGCTCGCTTGCGACACGGCCCGCACCCAACTGGACAACGCCCGCCGCGCGGTTGAGGAAAAGACCCGCGAAGATGCGGTATGCGAGCGCCAGCGCATCGAAGCCGGCGAAGGGCTCAATCCCCTGCGCGAAGCTGAAAGTGTCGCCGCCGCCAAGCTCGGTCAGGCCCGCATCACGCTGGCGCGGCTCGAAACCGAGCGCAAGGTCGCCGCCGAGACACATGAACGCCTCGACGCTGAAGCGACCCGCCTGATGGAAGACATCGAGCGCGAGCAGGACCAGAAGCTGGAAGCCGAAGACGCACTGGCCCATGCCAGATTCGAACTCTCCTCGCTGCCGGTCCTCGACGAGGCCCGGAACGAAGAGATCGAAGCCGAAACCCGCCGCGCGCTGGAAGATGCCCGCACGCGCCTCGCGGCTGCCGAGAAGTCCGCCGACGAAGCGCAGGAACGCCTCTCACAGGTCCGCGCCCAGCGCCGCGCCTCTGAGGAAAACGCCTCCGCCCAGCGCCGCCGCCAGTCCCAGCTCACCTCCGAGATCGACCGCCTGAAAGGCGAGATGTCCCGCATCGAGGATGCCATCACGCTGGTTGGCCGGTTGAAGGACGCCAGGACTGCCGAGCAGGAGGCCGAAGCCGCCCTGCAGGAGGCCGAACGCGCCGTCGAGGCCGCCGAGGCCAATCTCAACACGTCCCGCGAAGCCGAGACCGCTGCACAGGCTCCGCGCGACAGCGCGCAACAGGATGTCCGCGCGCTGGAAGCCGAGATCGCCGGCCTGCACAAATTGCTCCGCAAGGCCGAGGGTCCGAAAGCCCCGCCGGTCGTTGAACGCATCCGCACGCAGGATGGCTACGAGAAGGCCATCGCCGCCGCTCTGGGCGACGATATCGAAGCCCCGACCGACCGGTCCGCCGCGATGTATTGGGGCGGCGCCTCGCTTGCCTCGCAATCCCTGCCGCAGGGCGCCCGTCCGCTGACGGACGTCACCGAAGCGCCCGGCGAACTTGCCGCGCGCCTTGCCCAATGCGGCGTCGTGGACGTGACCGACGGCGAACGCCTGATGGGCCAACTCCAGCCCGGCCAGCGGCTTGTCTCCGTCGAGGGGCATCTCTGGCGCTGGGATGGCTACATCCGCACCCCGGACGCGCCTGCCAGCGCTGCGGCCCGCCTTGAACAACAGGCCCGCCTCGAAGCGGCCGAAGCCGAACTGCCCGCGCTGACCGCCACCTATGAGGCGCGCGAAGCTGACCTCGTGACCGCCCGTGAGGCGCGCCAGTCTGCCGAGACCAAACTCCGCGATTTGCGTCAGGCCATCGCCCCGGCCCAGCGCGCGCTCAGCGACGCCCGCAACCGCGTGTCACAGGAAGCGCAAGCCTCCGAACGGGCGGCCATGAAACGCGACACCAGCGGCGAAGCCCTGACCCGCGCCGAGGCCGACCTTGCCATCGTCAACGAGACGCTGGCCATGATCGCCCCGGAAGGCCCGGCCGAGGATGAAGCCGCCCTCGAAACCCGCCTCGCCGAAGCCCGTACGATGGTGGCCGAAGCCCGCACCGCAGAGATCGAAGCGCGTGGCCGCCTGACCGACATCACACGCGGCCGCGAGCAGGCCGCTGCCCGCCGCGATGGCCTCGAACGTGACATCAAGACATGGTCCGGCCGCATCACCGCGACCGAGGAACGTGTCGCCCGCCTGATCGAACGCCGCCGGACCACGGCTGCCGATGCGCTCGCCGCCAAGGCCCGCCCGGAACAGCTGGCCGGTGAGATCGAGACTCGCAGCAACGAAGTCGAATCCCTCGAAGCCGAGCGCAAGCGCGTGGCCGACCAGCTGGCGGAGAAGGAAGCGGCCATCCGCGAGGCCGAACAGGCCGCCCGCGCCGCCGCCAATGCCGCCTCCGAAGCGCGCGAGAATCTCGCCGGCTGGAAGGTGAAGCTCGAAAACGCCGAAGGCCGGCTCGAAGAGTCGGTCGAGATCGCCCGCAACAATTTCCAGCGCACGCCGGAAGGCCTGCTCGCCATCGCCGAAGCGGGCCTTGAAGAAGAGACGATGGGCGAGTTCACCCCGCGCGATGCCGAGCGCCGCGCAGATGAGCTTCGCCGCTCCCGCGACCAGTTGGGCGGCGTGAACATGAACGCCGAGGAAGAAGCTGAAGAGCTGGAAGAACGCCTTGGCTCGCAGGTCACCGAAAAGGAAGACCTCGTCGCCGCCATCGCCAAGCTGCGCCAGGGCGTCGATGCCCTGAACGCCGAAGGCCGCGAGCGCCTGCTGAAGGCATTCGAGCAGGTCAACGAGCACTTCAAGGCACTGTTCACCGCCCTGTTCCGCGGGGGGCAGGCCGAGCTGCGCCTGGTCGATGCCGACGATCCGCTGCAGGCCGGTCTCGAAATCATGGCCCAGCCGCCCGGCAAGAAGCTCGGCACGCTGAACCTGATGTCCGGCGGGGAGCAGGCCCTGACGGCCGCAGCCCTGATCTTCGCGGTCTTCCTGTCGCGCCCGGCCCCGATCTGCGTGCTGGACGAGGTGGACGCGCCGCTGGATGACGCAAACGTCGACCGGTTCTGCAACATGCTCAACGAAATGCGCCAGCGCACCGACACACGCTTCGTGGTAATCACCCACAATCCGGTCACGATGAGCCGGATGGACCGTCTTTTCGGCGTCACCATGCGGGAAAAAGGCGTTTCCAAGCTGGTTTCTGTGGACCTGCAGGCAGCCGAAGAGCTCGTTGCGGCGGAGTAGCGCACACCTGCCCAATAGAAATCCAATAGAATCAGGTCTCTAGCTTTCTGCAATCGCGGTTGACTTGCCCGCGCCCAATACATAGTTTGCGCCGAAATCCGGGGGGCACCCCATCAGAAGGGATTCGCTCGCGCGAAGCTTAGCAAATCATGTCCAGTGAAGGCCCGAACGACCTCGGTGAACGTATCGCCCAGGCTCAGGCGGCCAGAGCGGCAAAGGATGCGGCAAAACGCAAGCTGGATGCTGATGATGGAAGTCTTTCGGCCGGGGCCTACGCCCTGCGATATGGCGCGGAATTCGTCGCCTGCATCTTTGTCGGAGGCCTGATCGGTTTCTGGATCGACGCATTCGCAGGAACAAAGCCCTGGGGCCTGCTGATTGTCGGGACACTCGGCTTCGCAGCAGGTATACGAGCGATGATGCGCGCCTATCGGGAACTGAATGCCCGGGCGCTAGGAAACTTATCGGAGCCTGAGGCTCCAACAGACGGGACCGGGAACGAATGAATTTCGCTCTGCAAAACACCGCGATTGATCCGATCCACCAGTTCCAGGTCACGAAGTGGCTGGACCTGCGCCTCGGCAATATCGACATTTCCTTCACCAACGCATCAGGCTTCATGCTGCTGGGCGTGGTGCTGTGCATCGCCTTCTTCGGCTATGCCGCTTCCAAGAAGGCGCTGGTGCCGGGCCGCACGCAATCCATCGCCGAGATCGGCTATGGCTTCGTCGCCGACATGGTCCGCTCGACCGCCGGTGAAGAAGGCCTGCGCTTCTTCCCCTTCGTCTTCACGCTCTTCTTCTTCGTGTTCTTCGCGAACATGATCGGCATGGTGCCCTACGCCTTCACCACGACCAGCCATCTGGTCGTCACCGGTGCACTTGCCCTGCTCGTCATTTCCATCGTCATCGGCTTCGGTATCTGGAAGAACGGCCTCAGCTTCTTCAAGCTGTTCGCCCCGTCGGGCGCGCCCTTCCTGATCTACCTGATCCTCGTGCCGATCGAGATCATCTCCTTCCTGGCCCGTCCGGTCACGCTGGCGCTGCGTTTGTTCGCCAACATGCTGGCCGGCCACATCATGCTGAAACTGTTTGCAACCTTTGCAGCCCAACTCATCGGCGCGGCCCTGTCCGGCGCGGTGTTCATGGGCGTGGTTGGCATCCTGGCCTTCGGCATGGGGGTTGCGCTCAACGCGCTCGAGCTTCTTGTGGCAGGTCTTCAGGCCTATGTTTTCGCAATCCTGACCTGCGTTTACCTGAACGACGCCCTGCACCCGTCACACTAAGGACTCTTCGCCAGTGCGGCCTTCGGGAACGCACTAAAAAACTTGACGCAG
>DHZF01000123.1:0-3392 GCA_002414505.1 Hyphomonas sp. UBA5111
AAAGAGGCCCTTGCGGCGATTGAGGCGGCGGGCGACCTGACCACGCTGGACGATGTGCGCGTGGCCGAACTGGGCAAGAAGGGCCGCGTGTCCGGCCTGATGAGCTCTCTGGGCAAGATGAGCCCGGAAGAGCGCAAGGAAAACGGCCCTAAGCTGAATGCGCTGAAGAATCGCGTCGATGCCGCCGTCCGCGCCCGCAAGGAGACATTGGAAGCCGAAGCATTGGAGGCCCAGCTGGCCAGCGAGACGGTTGACCTGTCCCTGCCGGCGGCGCCGGGCCCGAAAGCGGGCGCGCTGCACCCGGTGATGCAGGTGTTCGAGGAAATCGCCGCCGTTTTCGGCGACATGGGCTTCACCGTGGCCGAAGGCCCGGACATTGAAGACGACTGGCACAATTTCACCGCGCTGAACTTCCCCGAAGGCCATCCGGCGCGCGAGACGCACGACACCTTCTTCATGCAAGCACAGGAAGGCGACGCGCCGAAAGTGCTGCGCACGCATACATCTCCGGTGCAGATACGCACCATGATGAGCCAGAAGCCGCCGATCCGCATTCTCGTGCCGGGCCGGGTCTACCGGAATGACTGGGACGCGACTCATACGCCGATGTTCCACCAGGTCGAAGGCCTCGTCATCGAGAAGAACATCCATATGGGCCACCTCAAAGGCTGCCTGATCGATTTCGTGAAGGCGTTCTTCGAAGTCGATGATGTCGAGGCGCGGTTCCGTCCGCACTTCTTCCCGTTCACAGAGCCGTCGGCCGAGATGGACGTGAAATATACCCGCAAGGGCGAGACGATCGAGATCGGCGCGGGCGACAGCTGGATGGAAATCCTCGGCAGCGGGATGGTGCATCCGAATGTGCTGCGCAATTGCGGGATTGATCCGAATGAATATCAGGGTTTCGCTTTCGGCATGGGCGTCGACCGGCTGGCGATGTTGAAATATGGCATGCCGGATTTGCGTCCCTATTTCGAGGCCGACCCGCAATGGACCCGCCATTACGGCTTCTCGCCGTGGAGCACGCCCTCCGTCAGCGGTGGATTGAGCTAGGGAGCAGGGGGCATGGGTACCGGCAACAAAGTGGAAATGCTGATTGCGATCTGCGCGGTACTGACCAGCGCGATTGCCGTCTTCATTGCCTGGGATCAGGGCCGCGTGATGCGGGCCCAGCAGCATGGTGCGGTCTATCCGGTCGTTCAGATCGAGGGCTTTGTGTCGTCGACTGCCGAAACGGCGTCCATGGGGCTTCGCGTCTCAAACAGCGGAGTCGGGCCAGCCTTGATCGAGCGGGTTGAGATGTTGAAAAATGGCGAGCCCGTCGAAAGCCTCAAGCCGTATGTCGACCTGCTTCCACCCGGCTATCAGCAATCCTGGGCAAGCTTGATTGGCCGGGCCATTGCACCGGGCGATGAGATTATTCCGCTGAGGGTCGACTGGCCCCTCGATACCGTTTCAATCGTACAACGCGACGCGGCCGCTTTGGCCTGGAGCGAGATGGATGTGGAAATCTGCTATTGCTCGGTCTTTAACAAATGCTGGACCGCGATAGGTCGAGAGATGGGACTGAGCATCGCGCGCGCCGAACGTGTGAAGCGCTGCGAACGTAGCGAAACAGATGTATTCGAGGCCTTGGCGAACTATGCGCACACGCCCGAAACCAATACGACCGCTGAACTGGAATAGACGATGAAATTCACCCTGTCCTGGCTGAACGATCACCTCGCCACCAAGGCGACGCTGGACGATATCCTGGCCCTGATGCTGCAGGCTGGCCTCGAAGTGGAGGAGGTTGTGGACCCGCGCGAGAAGCTGGCGGCCTTCACCGTCTGCAAGGTCAAGGCGGCCGAGCCTCATCCGGATGCGGACAAGCTGCGCGTCTGCACGGTCGATACCGTCGACGGCGAAAAGCAGATCGTGTGTGGCGCGCCAAATGCCCGCGCGGGCATGACCGCTATCTATGCGCCGCTCGGCACCTTCATTCCGGGGCTCGACTTCGCGCTCGACAAGAAGCCACGCAAGATCCGCGGCATCGAGAGCTATGGCATGATGTGCTCCACCAAGGAGATCGAGGCGGGTGAGGACCATGACGGCATCGCCGATCTTGACGACTCCCTCCCGCTCGGGATGCCGGCGGCCGAGGCGCTCGGCCTGAGCGATCCGGTCATTGATTTCGAAGTGACACCGAACCGTCCGGACTGGCTGGGCGTGCAGGGCATCGCGCGGGACCTCGCGGCGGCCGGGGCAGGGCGCTTCCTGCATGTCGAAGTGAAAAAGGTGACCGGCACCAAGGCCTGTCCTGTCGAGATCAAGCTCGAGGCGCCGGAAGCCTGCCCGGTCTTTGCGGGCGCCGTCATTGTTGGCGTGAAGAATGGTCCGTCGCCAGACTGGATACAGCAGCGCCTGAAGGCCGTCGGCATTCAGCCGAAATCCCTGTTGGTCGATGTGACGAATTATATCTCGCTCGACCGTGCGCGCCCGCTGCATGCCTATGACGCAGAAAAATTGTCTGGCCCGGTTGTGGCGCGTCTTGGCCGCAAGGGCGAGAAGCTGGAAGCGCTCGACGGCAAGACCTATCCTGTCGGCGAAGAGATGTGCGTCATTGCGGACGACAGCGGCGTGATTGGCCTCGGCGGGGTGATGGGCGGTCAGTCCACAGCCGTCTCCGACGAGACGGTCGATGTCTTCCTCGAAAGTGCCTGGTTCGATCCGCTGCGCACGGCGCGCACCGGCCGCGCGACCGGGATTCATTCGGATGCGCGCTATCGTTTTGAGCGCGGCGTGGACCCGCATAGCTGCATGGACGGGCTGAACCTCGCCATTGCTCTGATCGTGGAATATGGCGGCGGGGTCGTTTCCAAGCCGACACTTGCCGGCGAGGCGCCGGTCAATCCGAACAAGGTGACTTTCTATCCGGCCGATGTGGAGCGTCTGACGGGGCTTACCGTCAAGCCTGCTGATATGCGCCGTATGCTGAAAGACCTTGAGTTCAATATCGAGGACGCTGGCGACGCTTGGTATCTGCGCCCGCCGACCTTCCGGTTCGACATGGAACAGTCTGCCGACATCGTGGAAGAAATTGCGCGTCTTGTCGGGTTCGACCAGTTGCCGACGGCGTCCCTGCCTGCGCCCAAGGGCGGCGTGAAGGCGATCACCACGCCTATGCAGGCGCGTGTGCGTGCGGCCCGGCGGGTGATGGCGTCACGTGGTTTCCTCGAAACCGTCAGCTGGAGCTTCATGGCAAAAGCCGATGCAGCCCTGTTCGGCAAGATCAATGAAGCCCTGACGGTCGCCAATCCGGTGGCGAGCGAACTGGATTATATGCGCCCCTCCGTGCTCGGCAATCTGGCCAAGGCCGCCCAGCGCGCCGCCAATCATGGCGAGCGCGGCGT
>DHZF01000123.1:3556-3720 GCA_002414505.1 Hyphomonas sp. UBA5111
CTTGTGCGTCCGTTCAATGAGCGTCACTGGCAGGGCGCGCCCGAGCCATATGATTCCTTTGATGCCAAGGCAGATCTGTTCGCCGTGCTGGAGGCCCTTGGGCAGCCGGGCGAACGCTTCCAGGTCGCCGCGCCCGCGCAGCCGCACTGGCATCCGGGGCAGGC
>DHZF01000123.1:3915-4190 GCA_002414505.1 Hyphomonas sp. UBA5111
AGCCTGAAGCTCGGCCCGAAAGTAACCGTGGCGCATTTCGGCCAATTGCATCCGGGGGTCCTGAAACAGTTGGACGTTGACGGGCCGGTGTTCGGGTTCGAACTGAATCTCAATGCCCTGCCGCAGATGAAGGCGAAGACCACCAAGACCAAGCCGGTCTTCGAGCGCGCCGAGCTGACGCCGATCCGCCGCGACCTCGCCTTTGTGGTGGATCAGTCCGTCCCGGCCGCAGATCTCGTGCGCCATGCCCAGGGCGCCGACAAGAAGCTGATCTC
>DHZF01000051.1 GCA_002414505.1 Hyphomonas sp. UBA5111
CGGATCACCACATTGATCTGGTCGTCCTTGGGCAGATCATCAACGCCATTCCAGCAATAGCCGATCTGGCGGCGCATCGCGGCCTGCAGAGAGGCCGTGTTGCCACGCCGCTCCCCTGCCCCCTTGCGGGGTTGCTGGACGTCCTTCAGTACCGGCTTGTTGATCGGCGGCGGGGCCTGTTCCTGCGCAGCCTTGCGCTGGGTCTGGGCCTTGTCCTTCAGGATGTCTTCAAAATCGTTCAGGAAATCGAGCTCATCAGATTCCGATTTTGGCTTCTGCTTCTCGATCAGCTTCGGCTCCTTCTTCGGAGGCTCCTCTTTCTTCGGCTCCGGCTCTTCCGGCTTTTCCTCAGGCTCGGCCTTTGTGTCTTCGACAACCGGCTCTTCTTCCGCCGTCTCGGTTTCGCGCGTCTCGTTCACCTCTTCCGGCTCTTCCGGCGGGTCCTCGACAATCTCTGCGTCTTCCTCGACCGGGTCGGGCTGTTCTTCCGGTTCGGTCTCTTCAGGCTCTTCTTCGGCGGGCTCCTGCACCTGCTGGATCGGCGCAACGTCCGTGACCAGACCAATATCAACAATGTCGATTGGTACATCGATGGTGCTGGCGCATTGCGGCAGGCGCAGCAGGATATCGACCGGCGACAGGCCGGGCTCCTCGCGCTCCAGACGCTCGATCTGCTTGTCGCAATCGCTCTTTTTCATCGGCCACGTCATCACCGCCGCGGCAAGCACGGAGGCGTGAAGAAGGGTCGAGATGGTAAAGCCGCGAAGCATGTGGGGCTGATCGCTCCTACTTCTTTTGTTCGGTCACGAAGGACACACGTGTATAGCCTGCCGCCCGGATCTCGGCTGTCACTTCCATGATCCGGCCATAGGGCGTGTTCTCGTCGCCGCGCAGATAGATCGGCTGCTCATAGCCTTCGCCGATGATTGCCTGCAGCTGCGGGCCAAGCGTCGCAATGTCGTCGATCTTGGTGGTCTGGATGAAGACGTCCCCATTCTCTCGGATCGAGATAGCCAGGGGATCATCATTCGGTTCGGTCTTGATCGGGCCGGAACTTGTCTTCGGCAGGTTCACCTCTTCCCCGCGCACAAGGAGCGGCGCGGTAATCATGAACACGATCAGCAGGACCAGCATGACGTCCACGAAGGGCGTCACGTTGATTTCGGCATTCAGCGCGCGACGGCCACGCCGTCCGCCCTTGCCACCTGAACCAAGGATCAATCCCATCGCCTAGTCCCTCGCGGATTCGGAGGCGCGGCGCGACAGACGCACCAGCACGTCCTGCGAGAACGTGTCTAGCTGGTCGCCCAGCTTGGTCAGATCGCCGGTGAACTTGTTGTAGAAGATGACCGCAGGGATAGCCGCCACGAGGCCCATGCCGGTCGCAAACAGCGCTTCGGCAATCGGCCCGGCCACGGTGCCGAGGCTGGTATCCTGTTGTTCGGCGATGTTGAGGAAGGCGTTCATGATGCCCCAGACCGTGCCGAACAGGCCGATGAAGGGAGACGCCGACCCAATAGTCGCCAGAATGCCCAGACCGTTCCCGGCGCGTCCGATTTCCCGGTCGACTGCCGCCCGCATGGAGCGCTCGGCGCGGTTCACAAGGGCCGCTGCCTCGCCATGACTGGGTTGCATCCGCTTGGCATCTGACCATTCGCGGGCCGCAGCAGCGAACACGCGGCTGGCCGCATCATTCGTCGCCTGTCCGGGGCGCATGTCAAAATCTTCGGTCCGGCCGCTCCAGAAGGCTTCCTCGAACTGGCGCGATTTCTTGCGCACCGAGCCGAGGGAAAACAGTTTCTCGCCGATCACCATCCACGACCAGACAGATGCCAGCAGCAGGAACAGCAGCACCAGCTTAACAATCGGGTCAGCCGCCATAATGAGGCTGAAGAGCGAGAAGTCGGCATGACTCGCGGCGGTGCCTATCGCTTCTGATTCCATGGGGGCTAAAGCTCCTATCTACACATCATGGGTGATCAGCCGCATCCCGCCTGGGACCGGCACACCCCTTCATCCACACCAAATCCGGCAGAAACACGGCAGAATCGCCAGTTTCCGCAGCTTATTGCGGGCTAGAACGCATCGGTTAAGATTTTGTGGCACTCGGTTAACTTTCAACCGGAACCCAGCGATAGGATTCCAATTGCTTCACCAGCTCGCGGATCGGACGGCGCGGGCGGCCATCGGCATGGATCATCACCGCCGTGATCTCGCCTTCGGCGATGATCTCCTCCCCCCGGAAACACGTCTGGGAAAAAAGGATGCGCGGGCCGTCGGTGCCAATATAGCGCGTCCGGATGTGCAGCAGATCATCAACTTTCGCTGCCTTGCGATAGTCCACTTCGACCCGTGTTAGCGTGAAGGCGGCCGGGTCTTCCCGCTCCAGCAGCGACTGGTGGGAAATCCCGGCATCGCGCAAATGGTCCGACCGGCCGCGCTCGAAGAAGCGCAGATAATTGGCGTGGTAGACCATGCCGGTGAAATCGGTGTCTTCGTAATAGACCCGTACGGTGATCCAGTGCTGGCGCGCGCGGTCGAAATTGGCCTCGTCCAGATCTGGCAGCGGCATGGCGCGAAGCCTCCTTGTCTATTGCCCGCCCGGACCGCCCAGCGGCTCTGTCTCGGATTCCGGCCCGGCTTCTGGTTTCGCATAAACTGACTCGAGGAAAATTTTCAAATCTTCAACCGACGCAGCCGGCACTTCTTCCTGAGGAATGTGCCCGGTCTCCGGATAGATGATCAGTTTCGAACCGGGAATGGCCTCTGCAAATTTCTTCGCATGAGATACCGGGACCAGATTGTCACGATCGCCATGCTGGATCAGCGTCGGCACGGCAATTTCACCAAGCGCTTCTTTTGATGCCGGCACTCGCAGCGTGGTCCCGCTCATGAGCTTGAGCAGGGCTTCGCGATGGCAGGGCGCGCGCGACATGGCCGAATAACGCTCCACCATTTCATCGGTAACCAGAGCAGGATCCGCAAAACTGTTTTCCAGTCCCGACCGGATCAGGGCCGACATGTCGAGATCCTTCATCACATTGCGGGCAAGGCCATTGCGCAGCAACTTGAAGATCATCGGGTCCGTATCATCTTCGCCTGGTGCGTTGAGCCAGCCCGCCGCATCCACCAGGACCAGTCCGTCCAGCTTTTCCGGATGCGCCAGCGCATAGGCCCAGGCGGTATGGCCTCCCATGGAACTGCCGACCAGTGTGAACTGGTCCACGTCGAGTGAGTTTGTCACGCGATCAATACTGGTGATGAATTGCTCAATGCCGATCTCGTCATTATCGACGCAGCGCGACAGGCCATGACCGGGCAGGTCCAGCCGGATGACCCGGTAATCCTTCCGCAGTTTGCGAACCCATGCATCCCAGGTGTTCAGGGAGGCAGAATAGCCATGTACGAGCATCAGGGTCGGCGCGTCACGCGGACCGGTATCGGTAAAATGCAACACGATCTTGTTGCCGCTTTTCAGGTATCGGCTGTTCGATTTCGAATAGACGGATTCCAGCGTGTTGTAGGAAATGTCAGGGCGGCGCAGCATCAGCCAGCCCGCCGTCAGAATGATCGCAACCGTCACCAGCACGACTAGCAATCGTTTCATCTTGTTTCCGGCTCCCGCTCTTCCAAAATCAGGTGAGCGGCACTAAGCCTCCCTCGCGGCAGCAAGTCAAATCGCGCGTTCAGTGCCGCAGACACTACAGGTTGCATCGCTTCGCAACCGGACTTTCCTGAGGTCGGCAGACAAGCCCTCGATCAAGACGATCTGGCCGATCAAAGGCTCACCTGCGCCGGTCACAAGCTTGAGCACTTCGAGAGCCATCAGGGTAGAGACCATTCCGGTCACCGGACCCACAACGCCCACTTCGTCACACGCTTCTGCATCCGGCGGCGTCTCGGGCACCCAGCACCGATAGCATGGCGCGCCCTCCTGGCAGCCCGAAGCAAACACGCTGGCCTGCCCCGTCCAGCCTGCGGCTGCGCCATGCACCAGCGGCCGCTCGCTCAGATGCGCCACGCGGTTCAGGGCATAGCGGGTCTGGAAATTATCCGTCGCATCGACCAGCACGCTTCCCGCCAGCGCGTCATTCGGCGCCCATCGTTTGCGGCGTCCCCTGAACTGGGTAGACGGATGATCGGCCGACAGACGCGCTGACATGACCTCGACCTTGGCCTTGCCGAGATCCCGTTCGCCGAACTGGACCTGTCGCTGGAGATTTGACCGCTCCACAATGTCCTCATCCCAGATTTCGATCTGGCCAATGCCGGCAGCCGCAAGAAACATGGCGCAAGGCCCGCCCAGGGCCCCTGCCCCGACAATCGACACGGTCGCCGCGCGCAGCTTCTGGACGCCCGGCCCACCGATCTCCTTCAACATGATGTGACGCTTGTGGCGGGCGAGGTCTTCCGGGCTGAGGCTCATTGTCCTGCTTTCTTCTGGCGGATGGCGGTCGACGAGATCGGGTCAAGCGGCGCGGGCAAATAAACCCAGGCCGGCGGATCACAATCTGCAAGCATCGGCGCGGCGGCGTCCGGAATTCGGCTTGCGGCAAAGCGACGGGCGAAGGGCGAATTGCGGGCGCCGGGGCCAATGCCGGGCCGCGCCACAATCGCAATCGGCATCATGTCGGCAATGTCCTGCCATTCGCCCCAGAGATGGAAATTGACCATGTTGTCAGCGCCCATCAGCCAGACGAATTTCGCTTCCGGCGCGGCTGCGGTCAGGGTGGACAGCGTGCGATAGGAATAGGTCAGGCCCAGCCGCGCTTCGATATCCGTTACCCGCATCCGGGGATGATCCGCGACGGCAGCGGCCGACTGGAACCGGTCCGAGAAATCTCCGTGTCCAGTCTTCAGTGGATTGCCGCGGGCCACGATCCACCACACCCAGTCGAGCTGGAGCCGCTTCATGGCGGTGGAGGCGACATGGAAATGCCCGGAATGCGCCGGATTGAAACTGCCGCCGAACAGACCGATGCGCAGTCCGGCCGAAGGTCCTGGTAGGAAGGCTCTGCTCAAGGACGAACCTGCCCGGTCCCGCGCACGATATATTTGTAGGTCGTCAGCTGCTCGGCCCCGACCGGTCCCCGCGCATGGATGCGGCCTGTGGCAATCCCGATCTCGGCGCCCATGCCGAACTCGCCGCCATCTGCGAATTGCGTGGACGCATTGTGCAGCAGGATCGCGCTGTCGACGGTCGCAAAGAAACGCGCCGCAGCGGCGTCATCTTCGGTGATGATGCATTCGGTATGCCCGGACGACCAGGTGCCGATATGGTCGAGCGCTGCTGTCAGGTCGTCCACGACCGCTACCGCAAGGATCGGCGCGAGATATTCGGTCGACCAGTCTGCCTCGGTTGCCTCAACCATCGTCGGCACGATGGCGCGGGCGCGGTCATCCCCGCGCAACTCACACCCTGCCTCAACCAGTCCGGCCGCAATCTTCGGCAACAAATCGTCCGCCACGGCCGCATCAACCAACAGCGTCTCCGCCGAGCCGCAAATGCCGGTCCGGCGCATCTTGGCGTTGACGACGATGGAGACCGCCTTCTCCGGATCAGCCGCCTTGTCGACGATGACATGGCAAAGCCCTTCCAGATGGCCGATCACCGGCACGCGCGCATCCTTCTGGACACGCTCGACCAGGCTGCGCCCACCGCGCGGCACGATCACGTCCACATTGCCTTCGAGCCCAGCCAGCATGTGCCCGACGGCGGCGCGGTCGGTGGTCATGACCAGTTGCACCGCGTCTTCCGGCAATCCCTCGGCCTTCAGCGCGCCGCGCATGGCGGCGATGATCGCGCGGGACGAGCGCGTGCTTTCAGACCCGCAGCGCAGGATCGCTGCATTGCCCGAGCGCAGGCAAAGCGCGCCGGCATCGGCGGTGACGTTCGGGCGGCTTTCATAGATGATGCCGATCACGCCGAGGGGCACAGCCACCCGCGCAATATCGAGGCCGTTCGGCCGCTTCCACCGGGCGAGTTCCTTGCCAATGGGGTCGGGCAAGCCGGCCACGGCTTCGACGCTGGAGGCAATGCCCTCCAGCCGCGCCGTATCCAGCGCCAGCCGGTCCAGCATGGCCGCGTCCAGCCCTTTTTCCCGCGCAGCCTCCATGTCCTGCTCATTCGCCGCCAGGATCTTGGCTGCGTCCGCGCGAATGGCGCCCGCCACGGCGGTCAGGCCGCGTGTGCGATCCGCCGGTGTCATCTGGCCCAGCTTGCGCGAGGCGGCGCGGGCGCGGCGGCCCATGTCCAGCATGGTTTCGGCAAGAGGGGCGGTGTCTGCGGTCATCGTGTCTGTCATGCCAAGGGATGTGCCGGAAAGCCGGGCAGACCGCAAGACGCCGAAACGCCACCCATGCCAGCCTCCCCAATGATCTCAGCAGAGGCAGGCGGGCTGACTCTTCCGGAATTTGCCCTAGAATGAAGATGAGGAAACAAGAATTATCCCGGAGGAACCCCATGATCGACGTAGAGGCGATGCCTCATCTTGCCGACATTCCGCGCGTCCAGGCCAATATCCGGCCCGCCGATACCGCCTTCTGGTTCGAGGGCGAGACCACAAGTTTCGCGGAACTGGAGACACGCTCGACCCAGATCGCCAATGGCCTGATCGGGCTCGGCGTGAAACCGGACGACCGGGTCGGCTATCTCGCCAAGAACATGGCCGTCTATTACGAGATGCTGTTCGGCGCTGCCAAGGCCCGTGCGACAATGACTGCGGTCAATACGCGCCTCGCCCCGCCGGAAGTGAAATTCATCCTGTCGGACGCGCGCGTCAAAGTCCTGTTCGTCGGTAAGGATTTCTATGGCCTGATCGACCAGATCCGCGCTGAATTGCCGGACCTCGAACACATCATCGCCATTGATGGCGAGCGGGACGACTGGAAGGCCTACACCGTCTGGCGCGACAGCCAGCTGACAGATCCGCCCGGCCTGAAGACGCGCGATGGCGACGATGTGATCCAGCTCTACACATCCGGCACGACCGGCATGCCCAAGGGCGTGCAGCTGACGAATGGCAATTACCGCGCCGTCTTCGAACAGGCCGGGATGCTGGAATGGGCCAGCTATGATGTCGGCGACGCCGTGATGAACG
Source organism: Hyphomonas sp. UBA5111 (assembly GCA_002414505.1). Classification (GTDB taxonomy): domain Bacteria; phylum Pseudomonadota; class Alphaproteobacteria; order Caulobacterales; family Hyphomonadaceae; genus Hyphomonas. The sequence goes on from DHZF01000051.1 coordinate 7,101, forward strand.
CGATGCCCCTCTTCCATGTGGCTGGGGTAAACATCGGTATCCTGACGGCGGCCCAGGGCGCCAAGGCCGTTGTCTTGCGCGAGATCGACCCGGCGCTGATCCTGAAACTGATCCCAGAGCACAAGATCGCGCATGCCTTCTGGGTTCCGGCCGTCATCCTGATGCTGACCCAGATGCCGAAGGTCCGCGATCTGGACTGGTCCAGCCTGAAGCAGGTCTTCTATGGCGCCTCCCCGATTGCCGAGAGCCTTTTGCTGGATGCCAAGGAGATCATGGGCGCCCGCTTCACACAGCTTTACGGCCTGACCGAGACAGGCGGCTGCGGCACCTACCTGCCTCCGGAAGCGCATGACCCGGCCTGGGGCAAGCTGCGCTCGTGCGGTGTGCCCTATCCGGCAACGATCGTGCGCTGCCTCGACGCGAACGGCAATTCGGTTCCGACCGGCGAGGTCGGCGAGATCGCCATCAAGGCGGCCTTTGTCATGAAGGGATACTGGAACCGTCCGGATGCCACCAAGGACTCCATCGACGAGTTCGGCTTCTTCCGCACCGGGGATGCAGGCTATTTCGACGAGGACGGATTTCTCTACATCCACGACCGCGTGAAGGACATGATCGTGTCCGGCGGCGAGAACATTTACCCGGCAGAAGTCGAGAATGCGATCTTCGGCCACCCCGCCGTGGCGGACGTGGCGGTCATCGGCGTGCCCGACGAGAAATGGGGCGAAGCCGTCAAGGCGATTGTGGTCGTCAAGCCGGGTGAAGACCCGACCCAGGACAGCATCATCGCCTGGGCGCGTGAACGCATTGCCGGCTACAAATGCCCGAAGACGGTTGAATTCATCGAGGCCCTGCCCCGCAATCCGTCCGGCAAGATCCTGCGCAAGGATTTGCGCGAGACCTATTGGAAGGATCAGGCGCGGCGTATCAGCTGATCAGAAGGCGGATGGC
>DHZF01000042.1:0-3623 GCA_002414505.1 Hyphomonas sp. UBA5111
ACGAAACTGTCGAGCCATTTGCCATTGGCATAGGCATAGAAATCTTCGCCAGGCGCAATTGACTCGTCGCGCAGGGTCAGGTCCACACCCCAATCGCCCCAATAGTCGGCGGCAGACAGCTCCAGGCCTTCCGGCGTGACATATTTGCCGTCTTCATTGGGCGTCGTGGCAGAGGTCGAAGTTGCTTCTGCAGGCTCTGCGGGCTGACCAGCCTCTTCAGTGGCCGATGGGCCGCAGGCCGCGAGAAGGGTAATGGTCGCTGCCCCGAGCATGAGTTTTTTCATTTCCAGTCTCTCCAGTGGTATGAATGGAGCCCGGCACCGTTTCCAGGCGGGCTTCCATCAAGTTGGGGTCATCTTATTCGGCAGGCGCCATTGGGCCAAGCCCGCTATCCTGGCTGGTGCCGATCAATTCATCCTCATCAATCGTCACTTCGCCGCTATAGGTTTCACCGATCTGGCGGAAGGGCTTGCCGCCCCAGGTCCAGCGGAACACGCGGCCAATCTCCACGCCGACCGCATAAAGGGCAGGGACCATCAGCAGGGAGACGAACAGGGCGAAGGCCACGGCCGCGCCGAGCGAGATTACCATGGGTTTCAGGAACTGGGCCTGCACGGATCTCTCTGCGATCAGCGGCAGAATGCCGACAATCGTGGTGACCGAGGTGAGCAGGATGGGTCGGAAACGCGACACCCCGCCATCGACGAGCGCCTGGACCGCGCCAGCACCTTCGTCGCGCCGTCGGTTAACATAATCGATCAGGACGAGGTTGTCGTTGATCACGACGCCTGCTGCGGCCGCAATACCAAAGAAGGAGAACATGGCCATTGGCGTGTCGAACATCCACAGGCCGAATATGGCGCCGCAATAGGCAAAGGGCAGGGCCATCATCAGCATGATCGGCTGGGCATAGGACCGGAACGCGACGGCCAGCAGGATATACATGGTGCCGATCGCGATCAGGATCAGACGTCCGACTTCGGCGAAGAATTTCTGTTCCTCTTCAAAGCCGCCGGCCTCGCCGCGCTGGACGTCCGGGAAGTGACGCTGGAAGTCAGGCCAGAAATCCTTTTCCATTGCCGCCATGATCCGGCCACGTCCACCTTCGCCCTGGACTTCTGCATAGACAGAGACCGACCGGGTGCGGTTGCGGCGGATGATCCGGTTGATGCCGGGGGCGAAATCGAAATCGGCCACTTGCGTGATCGGAATCTCGCGACCGTCCGGCGTGCGCACCCGCAGGGTATCGATGCTGTCGAGGTCCTGGCGGGCCGATTCCGGCAGGCGGACCATGACGCGAACATCCTCGCCGTCGCGGGGCAGGCGCTGGACTTCTTCCCCGAAATAGGCCTGGCGGAGCTGTTCGGACACATCTGCCAGTGTGATGCCAAGGGTTTCCGCACCGGGCTTGAGGGAGATCTGGATCTCCTCTGCGGCGGACGAGAGATTGTCCCCGATATCATAGGCATTCGAATAGGTGGCGAGGTGGGCTTTCACTTCGGCTGCGGCGGCCCGCAGGCGATCCAGGTCCGGATGGTTCAGGGCAAACCGGACGCCGCTCTGCTCATCATTGAAGGTGAAGTCGAAGCTGATTTCCTCTGCATCCTGAATGTCGCCGACATATTCCCGCATACGTTCGGAAATTTCCTTGGACCGCACGCCTTCCGGCCGGTCTTCCGGGGGCAGCAGGCCTACCCAGGCTTGAACCCGCCCCCCCGAGGCCACGACGGAGGCGTCGGTCACGAGGCCACCCTCGATCTCGGGATATTCTGCATCTGTGACCTGTTTGGTGCGTTCGATGCCGGCCTGGAGCTGGTCCCGGATCTGAATCAGGCGCTCATACGGCGTGCCGTCCGGCATGTCGATTTCGACCTGCACAAGATCAGCCTCGATTTCGGGCATGAACTTGAAGGGAACGATTCCCATGCCGGTGATATTGGTCGCGAGATAGAAGAGGCAAAAGAAGAAGGCCACCGTTGCGTAGCGAAAGCGGATCGCGAGTTCCAGCACGGGCTTGTAGAGATTGTTTGCAAACCAGAGCAGGCTGTCCGCGATGCGGCGCTGCAGCTTCAGGAACCTGCCGGACGGGCCATCGAAATTCTGCTGCTTCATGTGCGACAGGTGGCTGGGCAGGATCAGCATGCATTCGATGATCGAAAAGATCAGGGCGGCGACCACGACAAAGGTGATCTGCTGCGTGAACATGCGCGTCGGCCCGGTGATAAATGCCCAAGGCAGGAAAGCGATGATCGTGGTCAGCACGCCGAAGATGACTGGCTTCATAACTAACTGCGTGCCGACAATGGCCGCGTCGAGGCCTTCACGCCGACCACTTTCGATCTCGCGGTGGATGTTCTCGCCGACAATGATGGCATCATCCACGATGACCCCGATCACCAGCAGCACGGCGAACGTCGACAGGATGTTCCAGGATACGCCAAAATAGGGCAGCAGGAGGATGCCGCCAGCAAAGGCCGTAATAATGCCCACGGTGACCCAGATTGCCACGGTCGGCCGCAGGAACAGGACCAAGACGAGCATGACGAGCACCGCGCCCATCATCGCAGACTGGGTGATCAGGTCCATGCGGGCCTTGAAGGATTCGGAATCGTCCCAGAGGAGGTCGATATTGACCGCTTCCGGAAGGATGCCGTTCGCGGGATCATTGGCCCGTTCGATATAGTCCTTGAATGCATCCGTGTAATCGATGATGTGCATCGTGTCGGGGGAGGGGACCATCACGAATGCGGTTGGTTCCCCATTGAATCGTGCGCTGAACTTGTCGGTGACGAAGCCATCATCCACGTTCGCAATGTCTGCGACGCGGATCGTGCCGTCCTCCGTCGTTTGACGGATGATGATGCTGCCAAACTGGTCGGCCGTATCGGCCAATTGACGTGCGGTGATAGAAACGTCGCCTGTGGAGGACTCGATCCGTCCGCCGGACGAGTTCAGGGACGAGCGCCGGATGGCATTGGCCACATCGCTGAAGCTGAGGCCAAAGCGGCGCAGTGCTTCCTCGGACACTTCGATATTGACCTGTTCGTCAATCACGCCTTGCAGCACGGCCAGTTCGCCACCGGAAATGTTCGCGATGTCGTCGCGCACCTGATCGGCCAGACGTTTCAGCGTGCGGTCATCGACATTGCCGTGAACCGCCATGCCCATGAACCAGTTGCGCTGCTCCCAGCGCTGCACCTGGGGCTCGAACGCGGCCTGGGGCAGGTTATTGATCTGGTCTACACGGATTTTCACCTCGTCGAGGAACTCCTCCATGTCGATGTCGTCGCGGCCCTTGATATTGACGACGCCAAAGCCCTCATTGGCGATGGAGGTGATGCGGTCGAGTCCATTGATGTCTGCGACGGCTTCCTCGATGCGCGTGACGATTTGCTCCTCGACATCCTGAGGCGATGCGCCGTTCCAGGAGACCGACACCGACGCACCGCTGATGTTCACGACAGGGAACATTTCCTGTTCCATCTTGGTGTAGCCGAAGACGCCGCCGACAAAGGCAACAATCATCAACAGATTGGCGGCAACCGCGTTACGCGCGAACCAGGCGACGATCCCGCTCATTGGGCCGCTCCTTCACCCTCAGTCGACGCAATTGCGGCGGGTTC
>DHZF01000042.1:3738-4065 GCA_002414505.1 Hyphomonas sp. UBA5111
GGCGGGTTCGCCACTGGTGCTGGAGGATTCCTCGGAGCGCTTGGGCTCATAGACCTTGATAGTGCCGTCTTCCATGCGCTGCATGACGGTGATGCTCATGCCGTCGAACGGGGCCTGAATCGGGCTGGTGATGGCCAGTTCGCCGGGTTCGACCCCGGAGGACAGGTACGCCCCGTCCGGATCGGAATAGATCAGCTTCACCTGACGAATGGACAGCGTGCCTTCATCCGGCAGACCGACAAACAGGCGGTCATCGCCGCGAAGCGCGCCGCGCGGAGCGATCAGCACGTTTTCCAGCGTCTCGCCCTGAATGATGGCGGTCACGAA
>DHZF01000042.1:4189-4497 GCA_002414505.1 Hyphomonas sp. UBA5111
CCCTGAATGATGGCGGTCACGAACAGGCCGGGGGCCATTGGCGCATCGCCATCGGCACCGGCCCCATACGGATCTTTCAGTTCGGCGATCACGTTGATCTGGCGAGTTTGGGAGTTCACTGCGGCTGCCGTGCGCACGACCTGGCCATGCCATTCGCGCTCAATGCCGCCAACAGTGGCCCGGAAGGTCACGTCGGGACCGGGGCGTTCGGTGCTGGAGCTGAAGGCCAGGGGCAGGCCAAGGCGCCCCATTTCAGCGTCCTTGAGGGGCAGGGCGACTTCAACCACATCATTGGCGAAGATCTGGCC
>DHZF01000042.1:4620-4832 GCA_002414505.1 Hyphomonas sp. UBA5111
TCATTGGCGAAGATCTGGCCAAGGGACTGGCCGACCGAGACGACCTGGCCGATATCGACATTGCGCTCGCGCACACGGCCGGCAAACGGCGCGTAGACGGCGGTGCGGTCGAGCGCGAGCTGGGTATCTTTCAACTGGGCCTTGGCGGATTCAAGCGCGGCGCGGGCCCCGGCCAGCTGTGGCTCCCGCCGGGCGAGGGGAGAGGCGTCGGA
>DHZF01000159.1 GCA_002414505.1 Hyphomonas sp. UBA5111
TTGCCGTGTCATATGGCCGCGCTTTAATGCATGTGTCAAGATTGTGAATTCAAATTTTTCAATATGAGCAATTCTTCAATATTTGCTGCACTGCCCAATACTGACAGGGACTTCAACGCGGCCGGGCTCCAGGAGGAATTTGCAGAGACCGCCAGAACGGCCTCGCTTTTCAGTATTATTCCATCTGAAACAATTTTCAGCCCGTTCGCCTTCAGCGTCGCGCCGGTCGAGGTGATGTCGACAATCACGTCTGCCGCGCCGGTTGCCGGGGCAGCTTCGGTCGCGCCCGCACTTTCGACCAACCGGTACTCGCCGACAGATTTCGCTGCAAAGAAGCGCCGTGTGAGCCGCATATATTTGGTAGCAACCCTCAGGCGCCGATGATGCGCCTTACGGAATGCGGCCCCGGCCGCTTCCAGGTCCGACATCGTATCCACATCGATCCAGGCTTGCGGCACCGCGACGATCACGTCTGCCCCGCCAAAGCCGAGCCGTTCCAGCACGTGGAAATCCTCCGGGCCGGTCGGCGCGAGGTCCTGCAACAAATCCTCGCCGGTCACGCCCGCATGAATGCTCCCCTCGATCAGGCCCTGCGCGATCTCGCGCGCGGACAGGAGTCGCATGTCAACTTCGCCCAAGCCCGAGATCTCTGCCTGGTAGCCGCGCTCGCCGCCAATCTGGCGCACTTCGAAGCCGCGGGCCTTGAGCCAGTCCTCGGACTTTTCCTTCAGCCGTCCCTTGGACGGAATTGCGAGTGACAGGACGCTCATGCCGTCTCTCCTTTTGCCCGCAGGATGCGGTCAGGCCGCACGACGCCGCCAATGCCGGAGGCTGAGGCCTTTGATCGCGACAGGCCTTCGATCAGGCCATCATAGCGCCCGCCCGAGGCGAGCGGCTGGCGGGACGTCAGATTTTCGCCAAATGTCTCAAAGACAAAGCCGTCATAATAGGTGAACCGGCGGCCAAAGCCGGACCGGAACCGCGCCTCGCTGGCAATTCCGGGCACTGCCGACAGGATTGCGTCCATCCGGCGCGCAACCCGTTCGATTGCGGACGACATGGCGTCCAGCCCATGCTTGTCACGGATGGTGGCCAGCACATCGGCCGCCTCCCCTGCCGGGCAGTTCACACCGGCAAGGTCAGACAGCGCTGCCCGCGCCGCATCCGGCACACCGCCTGCGGCATGCACCGCCGCCTTGCCGCGCAGACCCGCGACGATTTCGGCAACGCTGCGTGTACCGATCATCGGAATACCGCGGTCTGACAGGACGTTCAGAAACGCGTCTTCCGCCGCCTTGGCGCCGCCTGCCTCCAGAACGGGCTGAAGGTCTGGTGCCGGCTGTTGCGGCGCAGCGTCGAGCAATTCACTGACCCCGCCCTCCTGCCGGAAGGCCCGCTTCAACAGATCGGTCGTGATACGCGCAAGGCCGAGCGCGTCCACAAAGGCCGGGAAGATCGACAGGTCGCCCATCTCCGTCGCGGTCGGCGTCACATCACAGGCGGCCACCGCTTCGCGCACCAGCGCAAAGGCTTCCGCGTCCGCATCTGCGCAGCTTTGCTTGCCGAACCATTCAAAGCCGACCTGGGTGAATTCCATCGGGTCGCCAGCAGAGGCCGGCAGGCGGAAGGCCCGCGCGGCATAAGTGTAGGCCTTGGCCCCGTCTCCGCCTGCAGCGCGCCGGTCCGCTTCTTGCCCTGCCACCGGCAGGGTGAGGTCCGGCCGCATGACCATTTCATTGCCGCGATGATCGGAGAACACGCAAAGACGCGCGCGCACCGCTTCGCCGGAGAGCTCCAGCGGAATATCTGACGGCAGGATGTAGGCCGGGTCTACCAGCTCGGCCCCGGTCGCCTCGAACACGCCGCGCGCCGCCGCGACGAGTGTATCATGGGTCATTTCTGGGCCTCGACAATCTTGCGGATCGCCTCGACCATTTCAGCGCGGGGCACTTCAAACTGACCCGGACGGGCTTCGCGGTATTCCTCGTTCGACTTGATGGACTTCGCTTTCAGCGCGCCCATTTCCAGATCCTTGATGGTGACGGTGCCCTTGGCCAGTTCGTCCTCGCCCACCATGATGGCTGCAGGTGACGAGCGCCGGTCAGCATATTTCATCTGGGGCCGCATGCCGGACGCGCCCATATAGGCCTCGGCCCTTATGCCGGCCCGGCGCAGCTCGGTGGCGATCTGCAGGGCGATGGTCGGATCTTCCTTGTCGAAGTTCAGCACCACGACGGGACCGTCCAGCGTTTCTGTCTCGCCCATGATCTGCATCGCCGCGGCGAGGCGCGAAATGCCGATGGAGAAGCCGGTCGCCGGAACCGTCTCACCGGTGAAGCGCGCGACGAGGTCATCATAACGCCCGCCGCCGCCGATGGAGCCGATGCGATAGGTCTTGCCGTCTTCGCCGGTCACTTCGCGGAGAAGTTCGGCCTCATAGACCGGGCCGGTATAATATTCGAGCCCGCGCACGACGGACGGGTCGATCACGACATCGCCTTCCGGCGCGCCGAGCGCTTCAAGCGCCATGGCGATGGCTTCCAGTTCAGCAAGGCCTGCCTTGCCCTCTTCGGTGTCACCCGTCGCCTTGGCGAGATTGGCAAGCGTTTCGGCGCGCGTCCCGGCCCCTGCCTGAGCAAAGGCGAGCACGCGGCTCACTTCCGACGCGCCGAGCCCGGCCCCTTTTGTATAGTCACCGCTCTCGTCCATACGGCCCGCGCTGAGCAGGTCCGCAACGCCCTCGGCGCCAAGGCGGTCCAGCTTGTCGAGTGCCCGTAGGATCGCGAGGCGCGTGTCCGAACTGGAGGCGCCCACACCGTCCAGCACGCCATTCAGCAGGCGGCGCGTGTTCACCCGGATCACGAACTCGCCCGGCGCCATGCCAACCGCACGGAGCGCCTCGGCGCCCATCGCGATCATCTCGGCGTCGGCGTGATAGCCCGGAGCCCCCACCGTGTCGGCATCGCACTGCCAGAATTCGCGGAAGCGGCCGGGGCCCGGCTTTTCATTGCGCCAGACCGGTCCGGCGGCATAGCGGCGGAACGGCTTGCCCAGAGACTGGCCAGCCTCGGCCACGAACCGGGCGAGCGGCGCCGTCAGGTCATAGCGCAGCGCCATCCATTGTTCGTCGTCATCCTGAATGGCGAAGACACCGGCATTCGGCCGGTCATCATCGGGCAGGAACTTGCCGAGCGCGTCGGCATATTCAAAGGCGCTGGTTTCCAACGCCTCGAAGCCCCATTGGCGATAGACGCCGGTGATCGTCTCGACCAGTCCGGCCTGGGCATGGATCAGGCTCTCGCGCTTGTCCGGAAAGCCGCGCGGCTTGCGGGCAAGATCCTTGCCGGTGAGGGGCGGTGTGTCCTTGTCGCTCATGATCGTCTCAGGTCCTGGTTGCCGACGCGCTCCGCATAGACGGAGACGCACAGATTGGAAAGGCAACACGTCGGCGCAGCGCGGACCGGGCGCGGCCTGCCTCATCTGGTCTGGTTCGGAAGAATGAACACTTTCAGGAGGCGCAGCCGGACCGGTTCGCGCCTCGTCGGCGCGTCACGAATGATGGTGATGGTGGTGCAGTGCGATGTTCATTGCGTCGCCGGATACGCAGCCGCCCGGCCGGAGTCAACCATTGACGAGGCCGTCAGGCGTCCTGGCTGGCGCGCTTGAACGGCTTCTGCTGGCCGTCGCGGCGCTCGATTACCTTGAAGATGCCGGTGCCCCGCATCAGCAATTTGTCGCCGGTCCAGATGCGGCCCTCGACTGTGAAAATGTCACCCTGACGGCCGACCACTTCCGCCTTGCCTTCGACGAAGCTGCCCATCGACGCGCCGGAGAGGAAGTCGCACATCAGGCGGACCGTCACCCACCAGGTGTCCTCATCCTTCTCCACGGCTGCGCCCCAGGCCATGTCGGCAAAGGTCATCATCATGCCGCCATGCGCGTTCATCATGCCATTGGTATGGTATTCCTCGACCCGGAAGGCGCGCGTCAGGCCGGTCTCGTCCCGCTTCTCGAAAAGGGGGCCTATCTGACGGCCAAAGCCGCGATGCCATGGCAGGATGGAATAGCCCTCGGGCGTGTCGAAAGTCTGGTTTCTGGTAAGATCGTCGCTCATGGAAACCGGATTAGCGCCTCCGGCCTGAGAGTGCCAGAGGCGAGATTGTCTTCCTTCGGGTCAGTCGAGCCCGACAGCGGCCTTGGCCTCAGCCTGCCGCGCGGCGACCTTCTCAATGTCGAAGCCTTCGAGGCTTTCATTGAAGAGGCGATAGAAATTCAATTCTGCCCCGAGGCGGAGGTACGCGGCACCCAGGCCGATGGCGGCGCGGTCCATGAAGACGAATTCGCGCGGGATTTTCACGGGTCCCTTTTCCTTCAGCAACTTGCGGACCGCAAAGGCTTCCTTGCGGCCATACTCGCCCGGCGTCACGCCGTCAGCGACGGAGCGGACCCGATCGTCCAGCAACGGCCCATAGATAAAGCGCGCCCAGATGTTCAACACTTCGACCAATTCCCGCGACAGATCGCTGAAGCCCCATTTCTCATAGGCGGCATAGGCCGCGTCGAAATCGTCCGCCAGGATGGCGCGATAGAGATCGACCACGCCGCTGACGAATTCAGGCGGGAAGATACGGATGCAGCCGAAATCGAGCAGGTTCAGGCCTGTCCCCTCCCCCGTAACCTGGTAATTGCCGAGGTGCGGATCGCCATGGATCACGGCATGGGAGTTGAACGGCCCCCACCAGGTCCAGAACAACATTTCGGCGATCCGGTTGCGCACCTCCTGCGGGGCATCCTCAAACGCATCCAGCCGCTTTCCTGATACCCAACTCATGGTCAGCAACCGGTCGGTGGACAATTCCGGAACCGGATCCGGCACGGTGACGAAATCGCGATCCGCCAGCATGTTCGCATAAAGCTCCATATGCTTGGCTTCCCGGGCATAATCGAGCTCTTCGCGGAGGCGGTCGGTAATTTCGACCACCATCGCGCTCGGGTCGATCGAGCCATCCATTCGCTTGAACAGGCCCAGCATGGTCTTGAGCTGGCCGACATCGGATTCCACCGCGCTGGCCATGTCAGGATACTGCAGCTTGCAGGCGACCCGGCGTCCATCATGAAGGGTGGCGCTGTGGACCTGGCCGAGCGAGGCGGCGTGTGAGGCCTCCTTTTCGAACGCGCCGAACTTCTCCTGCCAGCCGGCGCCCAGTTCAGCGCGCATCCGCCGCTTCACGAAGGGCCAGCCCATGGCGGGGGCCTCGGCCTGCAACTGGCTGAGTTCGGCGGCATATTCGGGCGGCAGGAAATCCGGAATGGTCGACACCATCTGGGCAACCTTCATCAAGGGCCCCTTGGACTTGCCGAGGGCGGCCGCCAGAGCACGGGCGATCTTTTCCTCTCCCTGGTCCCCGCCAAACAGGCTCTGGGTGGCGAATGTCAGACCTGCTCCGGACAGGTTCGCGCCAACTTTCGCTGTGCGGGCAATCCGGCCCGACAGGCGGTTGCGCTCGGGGTCTCGGGATGTTTCTGTGTCGTCAGTCATGGGCGGGATATAGGGGGCCGCCTGCCAAACAGCCAATCAGGATGTTTCCGGCCCCTGCCCCACATATGACTCGCAATGGATGACAAATGCGTCATGTTTGCGGTATAGGCGCGCCTTCGCGAAACCAGCGCGATGAAATACAGCAACGCCCCAGAGATTTTCCGGTCCGGGCACCGGATGTAGAGTGTCCCGAATGTTACAGGCTGCGGCAGACCGACTGCCAGCGCCAAACCGCGACGAGCAGGATTTACAGAATGTCTTACAAAACGCTCCTCACCGAGATTGACCAGGAAGCCGGCTTTGCCGTGATCACGCTCAATCGCGCCGAGAGCCTGAATGCCCTCTGCGAAGAGATGATGAATGAACTGACCCATGCGCTGGACCGGTTCGAAGCCGATCCGGAGATTGGCTGCATCATCCTGACCGGCAGCAAGAAAGCCTTTTCCGGCGGGGCCGACATCAAGGAAATCCAGGAAAAGACCTATCCGGAATCCTATTATGAGGACTTTATCAGCCGGAACTGGGAACGGGCTGCGCGAGCTCGCAAACCGATCATTGCCGCTGTGTCTGGCTATGCCATTGGCGGGGGCTGTGAGCTGGCCCTGATGTGCGACATCATCCTGGCCGCCGACAATGCCCGTTTCGGCCAGCCAGAAGTGCGCCTTGGCGTGATGCCCGGCGCCGGCGGCACGCAGCGTCTCGCGCGCGTGATCGGCAAGTCGAAGACGATGGAACTCTGCCTGACCGGCCGCATGATGGAGGCCGATGAAGCCGAACGCTGCGGCCTCGTCAGCCGCGTTGTTCCGGCCGACGATCTGATGGACGCTGCCCGTGAACTGGCCCGCACCATCGGCTCGATGCCGCTGGCCGCCGCCATGATGACCAAGGAAGCCATCAAGATTGCCTATGAGACCCCGCTCTCGCAGGGCATCCAGTTTGAACGCCGCATGTTCCAGTCGCTGTTCTCGACCGATGACCAGAAAGAAGGCATGGCGGCCTATGTCGAGAAACGCTCGGCTCATTTCAAAGACAAATGATGCTGAAAGCCCCGGCCCACCTGCTATTTCCTGCAACCAGCCTCAATTGCGCGGTTGACGCCTTCGCACCGTTTATGTATTCCCCCGCCTTCAGCCCGAAGGGAGCCCTTTGGGCCACAGGAGTTTAATATGGCTAATACCCGTTCCGCCAAGAAAATGGTCCGCAAGATTGCGAACCGCACCGAAGTGAACAAAGCCCGCCGCTCGCGCGTGCGTACTTTCGTTCGCAAGGTCGAAGAAGCAATCGAAGCCGGCGACAAGTCTGCTGCCCAGGAAGCGCTGCGCTCTGCCCAGCCTGAACTGATGCGCGCGGTGACCAAAGGCGTCATGCACAAGAACACATCGTCGCGGAAAGTTTCCCGTCTGTCGGCTCGCGTCAAAGCGATGGGCTGATCGGCACTTTCCCGATTGAATAACAGAAACCCGCCTGACTGTTCAGGCGGGTTTTTTCATGTCAATATCCTAATACAACAATTTGGACCTTCCCGAACTCGACATCAAAACAACTGGATGTTTCCTGTAAGGATTGCGAAATTGGCCTGACTGGCAGGTTCCGTATTGCAGTAATGTTAGGGCTCCTTAACAGCACTGCGAAACATGCCGCTTTTTTTGGGGATATCCACAGGCTTATACCTGCGCCCCCTGTTGACAGAACAGGTGCGAACAAATGTGTGGGGCGACTCACTCACAAAAAAAGATCAGTTCTCAAGCGCCTGATTTGATTGCGGTTTGAGGTACAGGGGAAAGAGTCAACCAACCAAATCCTGTTGTCGTATAAAAGTTGCACTTGTCAGCAAAACCCCCATTGAGTAATTTCAATTTACCAACAGAAAAGTTCTCCCGACACGGAGTATATGTGTGACCGAATCTCGGTTCGGAAGGGAAACTGCGTGCCAGTTGGTCAGGGTGAAATTATAACTAGAAAATGGGGCTCGGCATGGACGGGAACAAACTCTTTGATTCAAAAACTGGCGTAGACTTCGAGAAGATGAACAAGAGCAAGAATGCTCCGGGCAAGGAGATTTGGCTGACCGTTAAGGCCCATCTTGCGACAATCCTGAACACGGCCGACTATGACCGCTGGATCGACGGACTCCGCCTTGTGGCCGAGTTCAATGGCGAAATGGTGATTGCCGCGCGCGATCCCCTCTCCTTCGACCGTGTCTATGGCGCTCACCGCCATGCCATCCAGCGCATCTGGCGCGAGCATGATCCTGCGCGCCGCGCGATCAAGCTGGTCTGCTGGCGGACCGCGCCTGCCGAGCTGCTCGACATCGTCGAGGATCCGTGGGCAACCGCCGAAATCGTCGAGGACGCACCCGCACAGGCCGAGACCTCAGGCTCCGGCACCGGCGCACCGGTCATGAGCTTCAACACCCTCGTCACGGGTGAGGCAAACGAGTTGGCCGTCGAGATGGCAAAACGTATTGCGAGCGGATTGCCGGTCGGGACGTTGACAACCTTGTTCTACGGCCTCCAGGGCACCGGCAAGACGCACATCCTGCATGCGCTGAAGACCGCGGCCGAACAGCGGGGCGAGGATTGCCACGTCGTCTACCTGACGGCCGAGGAATTCCTGTCCTCCTACACCGACGGCGTGAAGGTGAAGGATACCAGCGCCCTCAAGAAGCGGCTCCGCGCGGCGACGATCCTGATGATCGATGACCTTCACCGGATCAGCGGCAAGCCCGGCACCGAGACCGAACTGTTCCAGAACATTCGTGAAGTCACGGCGAATGGCGGCCATGTCGTGCTGGCGGGTGACAAGGCTCCCGGCGACGTCACCGGCTTCAGCCCGCGCATGATCAGTGAGCTGAAAGGCGCCACGACGGTCGAGGTCGGCGCCCCGGATGCCGGTATGCGCGAGCAGATCATGCGCAGCCTGGCCGACCATATCGAGGCGGGTCATCCGAATTTCGTCGTCACCGACGAGATGATCGCCGAGTTCAATGCTGGCATTCGCGGTCAGGCCCGGGAAATGACCGGAGCGATCTGGAACCTCTATACCGAGGCGGCTTTCGGCATTCGCACGCCCACGCTGGACATGGTTCACAAGATCATCCGCCGGACCGAAGGCGATGTGCGCCAGCCCTCCATCGAGCTGGTCAAGAAGGCGGCCATGAAGGTGTTCGAAGTCACGAAGGCCGACATGGAAAGCCCGAGCAAGGCTCGCGCTGTGGTGTATCCGCGCCAGATCGCGATGTATCTGTGCCGGGAGCTGACCGGGAAATCCTTCCCGCAGATCGGCTATAGCTTCGGCAAGCGCGATCACACCACGATCCTCTACGCGCACCGCAAGGTGGCCAAGGCCCTGCCGGAAAACACTGAGCTTGGTGCCCACATCAAGGCGGTCAACGAGACGATCCTGGAACTGCAGGCGGCGGGCCTTAATTAGGCAAACTCAGCCAACCGCGCTGAAAACACGATCGGCGCTTGGCTTTTGCCCCTGTTTGAGTAAGTGTGCTCGGCCCGCTCTCCCCGCAGAGCGGGCCGATTCCATTCCGGACGGCGGTTCCGGGCGGGACCGGTTGGACTGGTAAGGAATTCCGGGCTTCCGAAAGAGGCCCCCGACGAACGGAACGTACGATGAAACTGACGATTGAACGCGGCGACCTGCTGAACGCACTGTCACACGTGCAGAATGTGGTGGAGCGCCGGAACACGATCCCGATCCTCTCCAATGTCCTGCTTCAGGCAGGCAATGGCGAGCTGAAACTCACGGCAACCGACCTCGACATTGAGGCGGTCGACAGCGCCGATGCGACCGTCACGCGCGAAGGCGCGGTGACGGCTCCGGCCGGTACGCTGTTCGACGTTGTGCGCAAGCTGCCCGCTGGCTCCGAAGTCGAACTGGAAGTCCAGCCGGAAGGCCAGCGTCTCGCCATCACGGCAGGCCGCTCGCATTTCGAGCTGCCGACCCTGCCAGCCTCTGACTTCCAGACCATGAGCTCGGACGACACGCCGACCAAATTCTCGCTCGGCGCGAAGGATTTTGCCCGCCTGATCGACAAGACACGGTTTGCGATCTCGACCGAGGAAACCCGCTACTATCTGAACGGCGTTTACCTTCACGCTGCCCAGACTGAGGACGGTCAGGCCGTGTTGCGGACGGTGGCTACGGACGGCCACCGCCTCGCCCTTGCAGAACTCCCGGCTCCCGCCGGCGCGGAAAATCTCGAAGGCATCATCGTGCCCCGCAAGGCGGTCGCGGAAGCGCGCCGCCTCGTCGACGGGGTGGATGACGACATCGA
>DHZF01000105.1 GCA_002414505.1 Hyphomonas sp. UBA5111
GAGTCTCCCTTCATCCGCGTGCGCGGCGCCAAGGAACACAATCTCAAGAATGTCGACGTGGATATCCCCCGCGGCGAGTTGGTTGTGATGACCGGCCTGTCGGGTTCGGGCAAATCCTCGCTCGCCTTCGACACGATCTATGCCGAGGGCCAGCGGCGCTATGTCGAAAGCCTGTCGGCCTATGCGCGCCAGTTCCTGGAGCTGATGCAGAAGCCGGACGTCGAAAGCATCGAAGGCCTCTCGCCCGCCATCTCGATCGAGCAGAAGACGACCAGCCGAAATCCGCGCTCGACCGTCGGTACGGTCACCGAGATCTATGACTATATGCGCCTGCTCTGGGCACGCGTCGGCATTCCCTATTCGCCGGCCACCGGCCTGCCCATCGAAAGCCAGACCGTCAGCCAGATGGTCGACCGCACCATGGATCTGCCGGAAGGCACACGGCTCTATTTGCTGGCGCCCATCGTCCGTGGACGGAAGGGGGAATACCGCAAGGAATTCGCCGAGCTGCTGAAGAATGGCTACCAGCGCGTGAAAGTGGATGGCGAGTTCCATGAATTGGAAAACCCGCCCAAGCTGGACAAGAAATTCAAGCATGACATCGACGTGGTGGTCGACCGGATTGTCGTGCGCGAAGGCATGGAACAGCGCCTAGCCGAGAGTTTCGAAACGGCCATCGGCCTCGCCAATGGTATTGCCATTGGCGAGTATGCCGATCTGGAAGACGGCGAGACCGATCCGAAGCGCATCACCTACAGCGCCAATTTCGCCTGCCCGGTGTCCGGCTTCACCATTCCCGAAATCGAGCCGCGCCTGTTCTCGTTCAACAATCCCTTTGGCGCCTGCCCGACCTGTGATGGTCTCGGCGAGCAGTTGAAAGTGGATGCCGGCCTGGTTGTTCCGGACAAGGATCTTGACCTGCTGAACGGCGCGATCGCGCCCTGGGCCAAGTCGACGTCGCCCTACCAGACCCAGACGCTTCAGGCCTTGTCCGCGCATTACCGGTTTGACCTCAAGAAGCCCTGGAACAAGCTGCCGGAGGACATTCACCAGATGATCCTGTTCGGCACGGGCGAGGAAGAAATCAATTTCGTCTATGATGACGGCATGCGTCGCTATGAGGTGAAGAAGACATTCGAGGGCGTCATTCCGAACCTTGAGCGCCGCTACCGCGAAACCGACAGCCAGTGGGTGCGCGACGAGATCGCCAAATTCCAGGCGGCTGCGCCCTGCCCGGCCTGTGGCGGCAAGCGCCTGAAGCCGGAAGCGCTGGCGGTGAAGATCAACAGCCTCGATATTTCGGATGCCTCGGTCTTCTCGATCAAGGATGCCCACACATGGTTCGGCAAGGTCCACACATCGCTGACCAAGCAGCAGAATGAGATTGCTGGACGCATCCTGAAGGAAATCAATGACCGGCTCGACTTCCTCAATGATGTCGGTCTCGAATATCTGACACTCAGCCGCGCCTCGGGCACGCTGTCCGGCGGGGAGAGCCAGCGCATCCGGCTCGCCAGCCAGATCGGCTCCGGCCTTACCGGCGTGCTCTACGTGCTCGACGAGCCGAGCATCGGCCTGCACCAGCGCGACAATGACCGCCTGTTGGAAACACTGAAACGCCTGCGCGACCTCGGAAACTCCGTGATCGTCGTGGAGCATGACGAGGATGCGATCCTCACCGCCGACCATGTGATCGACATGGGGCCTGCGGCGGGGGTGCATGGCGGCCAGATCATTGCGGAGGGCACACCGGAAGAGGTGATGGCCAATCCGAAAAGCCTGACGGCGGACTATCTCAACGGCACCAAGGAAATCCCTATCCCGCCGCGCCGTCCGGTCGAGAAGGCCAAGCGCAAGGTGACGCTGAAGGGCGCAACCGGCAACAATCTGAAGAATGTCGACGCCACGATCCCTCTGGGCAGCTTCACCTGCATCACGGGCGTCTCCGGCGGCGGCAAGTCCACGCTGATCATCGAGACGCTCTACAAGGCGCTGGCCCGCAAGCTGAACGGCGCGTCCAGTCCGCCGCAACCTTACCAAAGCCTCGAAGGCCTGCAGCATCTCGACAAGGTCATCGACATCGACCAGAGCCCGATCGGCCGCACGCCGCGTTCGAACCCGGCCACCTATACCGGCGCCTTCGGCCCGATCCGCGACTGGTTTGCCGGCCTGCCGGAAGCCAAGGCGCGTGGCTATGCGCCCGGCCGGTTCAGCTTCAATGTGAAGGGCGGCCGCTGCGAAGCCTGTCAGGGCGACGGCGTCATCAAGATCGAGATGCACTTCCTGCCGGACGTCTATGTCACCTGCGAAACCTGCAAGGGCAAGCGCTACAATCGCGAAACGCTGGAAGTCCTGTTCAAGGGCAAGTCCATCGCGGATGTGCTGGATATGACGGTCGAGGATGCGGCGAAATTTTTCTCCGCTGTCCCCGCCATTGCGACCAAGCTCGACACGCTGAATGAAGTCGGCCTCGGTTACGTGAAGGTCGGCCAGCAAGCGACGACCTTGTCAGGTGGTGAGGCGCAACGCGTGAAGCTCGCCAAGGAACTCTCCAAGCGCGCGACTGGCAAGACGCTCTACATTCTCGACGAGCCGACCACCGGCCTGCATTTCGAGGATGTCCGCAAGCTCCTCGAAGTGCTCCACTCGCTTGTCGATACCGGCAACACGGTCGTCGTGATCGAGCACAATCTGGATGTCGTGAAAACGGCGGACTGGGTGCTGGACCTTGGCCCCGAAGGCGGCGATGGCGGCGGTGAACTGGTCGCTTTCGGTACGCCAGAAGACATTGCGGCGTGTGAGGACAGCTGGACCGGCAAGCACCTCGCCGAGACCTTCCGCCGTCAGGACGAGCGCCGCGCCGCACGCAACAAGCGCCTGCGAGCTGAGAGCACGAGCAAGGCAAAGCCTGCCGCCAAACCGAAGAAGGCCGCGGCCAAGGCGCCCGCGAAACCGAAAGCTGCAGCAAAACCGAAAGCCAAGGCGCCTGCAAAAGCTGCGGCCAAGGCCACGCCAAAAGCCAAGAGCCCGGCAAGGCGGAAAGCCCGCTCGCCGAGCCCTGCCAAATAGGCGATTGCCGCGCTAGACGAAGGTTTCGTTGATCGCGTCTGTATCCGTCCAGTTCGGGTCGGTCTTCGCAGCCAAGGCTGCGGGGCCACCGAACACATGCATCATCGCACCCGCCAGTCCCATATAGACCAGGCCGAAGATGATGGCTGGAATGATAAAGCCCGGCGTGGCGAAGGCAGCGATGACCTCAGCAGGATCATCCGAGCCGCTTTGCATCACTGGCATCAGCGACATGACCGCTGTCACGGCGAACACCATATAGAGCACCATCATGCCGACCATCATGATCAGGCCCAGCACGAGCCAGCTGCCGATCAGGGTCCACACTTTGCCCTTGGTGACCCGCCACGCGCTGCTGAACCGAATTTTACGATCCCGGATGGTCATGGCAGCGGCGGGCGAAAAGCGAATCATCACCCAGACGGCTAACGTAAAGATGAAGGGTATAAGGAGCCATCCCAGCAAGGGAGTGAACAAGAAGATTTCCTCGCCCACTGCCGCCGAGAGCGCCGCCATTACGGCTACCAAAAGAAGTAACACGAGAATAAAGGCGACATAGAGCAGGAACATAAGGCCGAGCCAGAACAAGCCGACCACAAACAGGCGCCCCTCATCGCCGCCAAGTTTCAGGCTGAACCCCTCAGCGCGCATATAGCGCCGCTGGCTTGCTGCTTCAAACAGGATCCACATCAGAATGCCGAGTACAATATACGCGAGATACCCGATCGCAACCCGGCCCATGTTTTCCAGCATGACCTGATCCATCAGATCCGGGTCTTCCATGACGAACGGATTAAAGGCGGCAGCATAGATCGGGGCCATCAGGTACATGCTCAGCCCCTGGACCACGATTGCGCACAGCGCATAGGCCAGCGCAAACTTCCAGAGAAACCCTTTCGGTCCCCCCGTCTTGTTGAAATGCCCCATCGCATTCCCGACTGAAAATTCCAGAGTGTTCATCAGATGCCCTCCCTCTAACTGAACGTATCCACGCGATAGGTATCGTCCACACTGCCGCGCGGGTCATGCCGTGCGGCGAACGCGGCCGGTGCGCCGGCGACATGCATGAGCAGACCCGACAGGAACAGGCGCGCGATCATGTAGATCGCCAACGCGACGATCACCCCGCCGCTCATAAAGGCCGCAACTATGTCTTCACCCGTCTGAGCATTCTCAAGGGCGGGCGCCGCCGTGAACATCATCGGAAGCTGGAGCAGCTGGTCGGCGATGCTGACAACAATTCCCCCCACGATGGTGAGGATGAGATACGATCCGAGGATTGGCCAGAACCGG
Source organism: Hyphomonas sp. UBA5111 (assembly GCA_002414505.1). Lineage (GTDB taxonomy): Bacteria > Pseudomonadota > Alphaproteobacteria > Caulobacterales > Hyphomonadaceae > Hyphomonas. The sequence continues at coordinate 4,363 of DHZF01000105.1, forward strand.
CCATGCGATACATTCCAGGCATCGAGGAATCGGAACTCCCGGTCCTTGATGGTCAAAGCAAAGCACGGAGCAAGACGGGTCGCGAAGAAGACATAGATCAGGAACAGGACAAACCCCAGCCCGAACGCACCAAGGATCGGCCCGATGACGCGCCTCGCGATTTCATTCTCTGATGCGCCCGCTTCAACCATGCCCACCACGCCGAAGATTGAACTGAAAATCATGATGAATGGCACGATGGTGAAAAGGGTCTGCATGACCGCCCAACAGAACCCGACCGCCATGATCCGCATTTCATCCCCTCCGAACCCAAGGGAAAACCGTTCGTCACGCACATAGCGCCGCTGCGAGGCGGCCTCGAACATGGCCCAGATGATCCAGCTGCCCAGAGTGGCAATGATCGCCCACCCGACCAGCGGCTGCATGGCGCCGAGAATCGCGGCGAATACGGCTTGAGGATCATCCTGTCCGACCGAGGCCTGTTCCAGCATCTCGATGGTCTGGAACACCTGCACAAAATCATCCTTGGCAAAAATCAGGATCGCCAGGCTGAAAACCGTGAACGCGCCCGCAAACGCAAGCGGAAACATCCAGAGGAAGCTTCGCGCATGCGCTGCGCGGAATGCGAACATCAGCGCGCCATCAAATGAAAACCGGCTTGGCATCTGGCAGAGCCCCCCTGAACTGCTGATCAGGCGTCAGGATAGGGCGATTTATATGACAGGCGCAATCACTCGGTGGGAGCCGTCTCCGGATGCAGCCGATGCAGGGCGGCCACCGCAAGGCCATGTCCGCCCAGCAGGAAGGGCACCAGCAGGGCCATGCCGACCGCGCCCGACAGGAAGGCGCCAAGGGCGCTGTCGCCCCAGGCATTCCGCAACCCCCAATTGATCAGCACGGCCACGGCAAACGGCAGAATGTGCGTCACCAGCGCGGCGAGGCCGAGCCGCAGGGCATGTCCCTTCGTCCAGGACCAGGTGCGGAAGACCAGGGTCTGGCCTGTGGCAACGGTCGCCGCACCGATCAGCAACAGACGCAGCGCCATGTAGAACAGAACCGCAGCCCCCGCCACACAGGCGAGGATCAGGACAGCGCCAAAAGCTGTAGGCAACATGTCGATCAGAGCCGCCTGAACCACGTCCGGCGGCGTTTCTGCATCGATTTCAACCCGGCCCGACGCCTTGAGCAGGATTCCGGGGAGGATCAACAGGAAGAAACCGACGAAAGCACCCACAAACAGGAAGGCGACATAAATAGCCAGATTCGCATGGGCGAGGCGCAGGCGATCCCCTGTGCGCGTCTCCAGCATGGCGCGGTAGACCACGAGCGAGAATTCGATCCCGACGACAAACACGACGAGCGCCGCAATCGCGGGCGCTGCATCCCCGATTGCAGATCCGGGGCCCACCGCAAAGGTGTAGATGCCGCCTGCAACAATAAGAGCGAGCATGAGAACCAGGCTCGGCCGCGCGGCTCTCAGGGCCAACGACCATGCCTCTGCTACCAGGTCTGGAATAGAAAGCTTGCGAGTCATATCCGACTCCTTACACGCCCGGTCGCGGCCTCGCCACGGGGAATCACGGCAAACGCCACCTTGACGACGCCGCCCTTGCCCCGCACATCCGCCGCATGAGCATCAAACCCATTCATATCATCGGCGGCGGCATGGCCGGATCCGAGGCCGCATGGCAGGCCGCCAATGCAGGCGTGCCCGTCATCCTGCACGAAATGCGCGGCGTCAAAGGCACCGATGCCCACCAGACCGACAAGCTGGCCGAACTGGTCTGCTCGAACTCGTTCCGCTCGGATGACCATGTGTCGAATGCCGTCGGCGTGCTGCATGAGGAAATGCGCCGGGCGAATGGCCTGATCATGCATACGGCGGCCGAGCACCAGGTACCCGCGGGCAGCGCGCTGGCCGTGGACCGTGAAGGCTTTGCCGAGGCGGTTACCGCTAAGCTGGAAGCCCACCCGAACGTCACCATCGTCCGCGAGGAAATCGACGGTATCCCACCCGAAGACTGGGACAGCGTGATCGTGGCCACAGGGCCGCTCACCTCGCTAAAGCTCGCAGAAGCGATCCACGCCCATACCGGCGAGGAGGATCTCGCTTTCTTCGATGCCATTGCGCCGATCGTCTATTTTGACTCCGTCGACATGACCAAGGCCTGGCGCCAGAGCCGTTATGACAAGCCCGGCCCCGGCGGCGACACGGCGGCCTACATCAACTGTCCGCTCGATGAAGACCAGTACAACGCCTTCATCGACGCGCTGATCTCAGGCGAGAAAACCGAGTTCAAGGAATGGGAAAAGAACACGCCTTACTTTGAAGGCTGCCTGCCCATCGAAGTCATGGCGGAACGCGGGCGCGAGACACTGCGCTTCGGCCCCATGAAGCCGGTCGGCCTGACCAACCCTCATCAGCCGGACATCAAGGCGCATGCCATCGTCCAGCTGCGTCAGGACAATGCCCACGGCACGCTCTGGAACATGGTCGGCTTCCAGACCAAGCTGAAATATGGCGCCCAGACCGATATCTTCCGCATGATCCCCGGCCTCGAAAAAGCCGAGTTCGCGCGACTTGGCGGCATCCACCGCAACACCTTCCTGAACTCACCCAAACTGCTTGACGAGCAGCTGCGCATGAAGAGCCTGCCGCGCCTGCGATTTGCCGGTCAGGTCACGGGCGTCGAAGGCTATGTCGAAAGCGCGGGCATGGGCTTGCTCGCCGGTCGCTTCGCCGCAGCTGAGCGTCTGGGCCAGCCCTTGGCGCCGCCGCCGGAAACGACTGCGCTCGGCTCCCTGATCCGCCACATCACCGGCGGCCATCTTGAAGGCAAGGCAACCTTCCAGCCGATGAACGTCAATTTCGGCCTGTTCCCGGAGATCACCGATTTCCCGAAGCACGGGCCCGACGGCAAGCGCCTGCGCGGCAAGGACAAGGGCCGCGCGAAGAAACGTGCGCAGGCAGTGCGCGCATTGGAAGACTTTGATTCCTGGTTGTCGGCCACCAGCCTGGTCCCGGCAGAATAGACATGCGCCTCGCCGTCACAGAGCCCGGCGTGCCCGAGATCTTCCATTCGCTGCAGGGTGAGGGCGTCTCGGCCGGCAAGCCGAGCGTGTTTGTGCGCTTTTCCCAGTGTAACCTGCACTGCGTCTGGTGTGACACAGCCTATACATGGAATTTTCAGGGGACGGAGTTTTCCCATCGCGATGACCTGCCGGGCGCCCCGAAGAAATTCGACCGCGCTGCAGAGACCGTCGATGTATCTGTGGAGGCGCTGGCCGAGAGACTGATCAGCCAGCCTTGCCGCCGCATCATCTTCACTGGCGGCGAGCCCCTGTTGCAACAGCGCGACCTCGGCGAGCTGATCCAGCGCCTCAAGGCATTCGACCCAGACTTCTATATCGAGATCGAGACCAATGGCACGATCAAGCCCGTCGGCCTCGCCGCGGAGTTGATCGATCAGTTCAACGTCTCCCCGAAGCTGGCCCATTCCGGCAATGCGGCCTCGATCCGGCTGAGACCCGAAGTGCTCGGCTTCTATGCGGGCGACCCGCGCGCGAACTTCAAGATTGTTGTGGCAAATCCCTCAGACCTGGAGGAAGTCCACGCGCTCGTTGCCGAGTCCGGAATGCCTGCCAGCCGTGTATGGCTGATGCCCGAGGGCCGGACGCCAGCCGAACTTCGCGCGCGAGAGCCCTGGCTCGCCGAGGCGTGTCTTGAAGCCGGCTACAATTTTACCGACCGTCTGCACATCCACCTCTACGGGGATACGCGGGGCACCTGAGCCTTACTTGGCCAGCATCCACACGGCCATCGCGATCATCATCAGGTTTTCGGTCAATGAGACGAAGCCCAGCGGCACATTGCTGTCCCCACCGACACAGGCGCATTTCAGGTCCCGCTTTTCAATGTAAACCGCGCGGAACACCGACACAGCGCCAATCGTGCCGATGAACAGGGCCACCGGCGCTGCGAGGAAGATCAATGCGCCCGCGATCATCAAAACGCCTGCCAGCAATTCCGCAAACGGATAGATATAGGCGTACCTGACCCATTTCCGCGCCAACAGATCGTAGCCGAGAAACGAATTGGAAAAGCTTTCAAGGTCCCGCAATTTCTGGATAGCCAGAATACACATGCTGATGGCGATGAACCATTCTACGGCGCGGACGGTCAGCAGGCTGCCATAGGCGGCCCAGCTGACAGCCAAAGCCATGAAAGCTGCCGACGCGAAGATGGCGATGACCGGCGTATAGGTCTTCTTGTTCTTGTCCTTCGCAGGCTGACCGAAAAATTCCTTCAAGGCGTCATACCCGCCGATCCGCTTTCCATCGATGAAAGTCTGAGGCGTCGTCTTTACATCATGCTCGCGCTTGAAGGCATCGGTCTCCTCGCGGCTGGTCAGGAGGTGATCCTCGACAGGATACCCTTTACGCTTGAGCAGCGCTCGGCTTTTCAGCCCGAACGGACAGACATGCGACGGTGTTTTCATCCGGTAGAGATGGGCGACGGGTTTGGTCATAGACATGGGAAACTCCGATTGTGGACTTCAGACCTTGCCTATATAACCCCCGTACCATGGTACAGTTGCAATACGATCTTCAGATCTTGATTGGAAAGTTGGCCGAAGCTGGAGGCGTGGGCGTGGAAACCGTCCGCTATTATCAGCGTCTGGGTCTGATGCCCCTACCGGAACGCCCGCAAGGCAGTGGCGTCTCAGGTGGCATCCGCCGATATGGCCGTGCAGATGTGGAACGCCTTCGCTTCATTCGCTCTGCGCAGGCCGCCGGCTTCACCTTGAAGCAAATCGCCCGCCTGATCGAACTCGACGCGATGACAGATCGCACGGAAGCGAGACAAATGGCAACAGATCGCCTCAAGGCGCTGGATGCCCAGATCAACGAGCTACAGCAGGCCCGGGCGTCATTGAAACGGCTTGCGGAAGAATGTGCATATGAGGATGGCGGCCCATGCCCCATCCTAAAGGCGTTCGAGCCTTAGACCTTGCCGCTGCGGATCGCCTGCAGCACGCAGAGCCGTTTCTGGATCGCGTTCGGCGTCTTGCCTTCGGTATAGAGTTTGCGCAGCCGGAAATGCGCGATGGCTGGCCGGATCGGCTTCGGCGCAGGTGGCAGGATCGGGCCGTATGCCTTGGAGTCAGAGCGGCGGGCGGCGGCAAAATAGGGCGCAACGTTCCGGATTTCCTCGGCCCAGCCATGCATAGGCGTCAGCACATGCGCTGCCGTCAGCGCCAGCCAGCCTTCCGGCTCCAATGCCCGGTCCTGGGCTTCAAAGGCGGCCTGATAGCCATCAATCAGATCCTGCAGGGCGCGGGGCTTCAGGCGGCCCGCCTCGACCTCTTCCTTCAGGGCGCGGGCAACATCATGCTCACGCACCTTGCCCCCTTCGATCTCGGAAATGGCATCGCGCCACCATTGGAACCTAATCAGGCCCAGCCCTTCCTCGGAGACCACCAGCCGGACCCGCGCCAGCTCATAGGCGAGCGCATAAAGAGCCGTCAGCGCCTGCCGCTGGTCGTCCTTTGCATAGCGGCTGGAAATCCAGCGGTCCTCGTCTGCGCGAAGAATCCGCTTGTCGATCGCGGCCCATTGAGATTTGGAAAGAGGGCTGGTCGGGTTTGACATGCAACCCATATGT
>DHZF01000073.1:0-168 GCA_002414505.1 Hyphomonas sp. UBA5111
CTGAAAGGCTTATCCGGGACCCAGGGCTTGAGATCAGTCGCGGGGCTTCTTCGGGCCCTTCTTGAAAGGCTTCTTGCCGCCCTGCGGCTTGGGACGCTTGTAGGTCTTGTCGCCGCCGGTGGGCTTGCCCTTGCCGTGCGCGTGTGGCTTGTCCTTGCGGGGCTTGCC
>DHZF01000073.1:410-652 GCA_002414505.1 Hyphomonas sp. UBA5111
GGCGGCTTGCCGGGCGTGCGCTCGCGGGACGGGGCATAGTCCTGGCGCGGCGGCTGGGCCGGCGGCGGGCCATCCAGGGCGAAGGCGCGCAGGCCCTTTTCCAGCATGCCGTCATTGCCGATCACTTCGAACAGGCGCTTGGCAGCGTCCGATTTCAGCTCGACATGCGTGTCAGCCGGGTTGATGCGGATGGCGCCGATATCGTCGCGGCCAAGGCCGCCGGCCTTGCACAGCATCGGCAG
>DHZF01000073.1:852-17661 GCA_002414505.1 Hyphomonas sp. UBA5111
TTTTCGCGGGGCGGGCGGTCGTCACGGTCCCGGCGATCGCCGCGTTCGTTGCGGTCACGGGAGGGGGCGCGGTCATCGACATCGCGGAGGTCTTCCGGCGCCGTGCGTCCGGCGCGGTGGCGGCGCACGAAGGCGGCGGCGACCTGTTCGGCGCCATAGGTATCGATCAGGGTGCGGGCGAGTTCAGCCTCATTGGCCGAGGCATCTTCGGTGAAGATCGGGTCAGCCATCAGGCGCGCATCATCGAGCGCGTTGATTTCGTCCGCAGACGGCGGTTTGCCCCAGCTGGCTTCGATCTTGGCATCGCGCAGAAGGCGCTCGACGCGGCGGCGGGCACGCGGGGCGACCAGCAGGGCGCTGACGCCCTTGCGGCCCGCGCGGCCTGTGCGGCCCGAGCGGTGCAGCAGGGTGGCCGGATCGCGTGGCAGGTCGGCGTGGATGACGAGGCCGAGGTTCTGGAGATCCAGGCCGCGGGCGGCGACGTCGGTCGCGATACAGACGCGGGCACGTCCATCGCGCAGGGCCTGGAGCGCGTTGCCGCGTTCCTTCTGGCTCAGTTCCCCCGACAGGGCGACAACCGGGAAGCCGCGATTGCCCATGCGGCTGATCAGCTTGTTGACGGCGGCGCGGGTCGTGCAGAACACGATGGCTGTTTCGCTGTCGGAATGGCGGACAATGTTGACGATGGCATTCTCTTCATCGCCGGGGGCGACCAGCAGGGCGCGGTATTCAATATCGACATGTTGCTGCTGTTCGGCGGCCGTGGTGATGCGCATGGCATCTTTCTGGTAACGCGCGGCGAGGGCGGCGATGCCCTTGGGCACGGTGGCCGAGAACATCAGGGTGCGGCGGGTTTCCGGCGTGCCTTCGAGAATGTGTTCGAGTTCCTCGCGGAAGCCCATGTCGAGCATTTCATCGGCCTCGTCCAGCACGACGACGCGGACGTTCGAGGCGTCCAGCGAACCGCGACGGATATGGTCTGACAGGCGGCCCGGCGTACCGACAACGATGTGCGCGCCGCGCGCCAGGGTGCGGCGTTCCTCGCGCATGTCCATGCCGCCGACACAGGTGGCCATGCGGGCGCCGGACTTGGCATAGAGCCATTCCAGTTCGCGGGCGACCTGTTGGGCCAGTTCGCGGGTCGGGGCGACGATGACGGCCAGGGGCGTGTCGGATTTCTCGAAGCGGTCTGCTCCGGCGAGCAGGTCACCGGCCATGGCGAGCCCGAAGGCAACGGTCTTGCCGGAGCCGGTCTGGGCGGAGACGAGGAGGTCCTTGCCGTCCAGTTCTGCTTCAATGACAGAGGATTGGACGGGGGTGAGCGTCTCGTACCCACGCTGTGCGAGGGCCTCGGCGAGCGCCGATGGGATGAAAGGGGTATCGGTCATTTGGTAGGGCTTTCTGGGGCGCTGGCGCAGCTTTCGTGCGCGCCGCGGGAAGATTTCGCCCCCTATGACACGTTTTTGCGCCCGGCGCCATAAAGGGTGCGCATGTCCTTAAATGACCGGGTCCCGGATATTTGCTTCGCAAATTCCGGGATGACAAAAGAGGCGATATCCCATCCTGTCATCCCGGAAAGCCTGAAAGGCTTATCCGGGACCCAATAGCGGACTGTCGGGAGAGATGGATTGGGGAGGGATCGAGAGAAGTCCCGGATACAAGTCAGTCCAGTCCGGATTGCCAGTTTCAATCAAGTCGAGTTTCCAAGCCCGGCGCCAGCGCTTGATGCGCTTCTCGCGAAGGATCGCCTCTGCGATGTCATCATGGCATTCGAACCAGACCAGTCTCTTGCAGCCATACTTCCGCGAGAATCCGGGGAAGGTATCGTTCTTATGCTGCCAAATTCGCGTTTCCAGGTTTGACGTCACTCCGGTGTAGAGCGTGCCGTTTCGCGACGAGGCAAGCATATAGACAAAGGCGTAGGTCATGAGTGCGAACATATCATGAACACGTTGATTGGTCACGTCGGTTCTGGGTCCCGGATATTTGCTGCGCAAATTCCGGGATGACAGGAAAGGGAAAGTTCGCTCCGTCCCGGGATGACAAACGCTCTGTGCCGGGAAGGTTCTAGGCCTTCACGTCCAGCCGTTCGAGACCGCGGAAAAAGGGGAGGGCGCGCCAGACGAGGTCTTGTGGCGGCAGGGAGAGGTTCGGATAGCGGGCGAAGAGTTTTTCGAAGACGCGGCGCGCTTCCATGCGGGCGAGCGGCGCGCCGATGCAGATGTGCGGGCCGCCGCCAAAGGCGACATGGCTGGCGCGTTTCTGTGTGATGTCGAAGCGTTCCGACTGTTCGAACATGGACTCGTCGCGATTGGCCGAGGCGAGCGAACAGAACACGACCTGACGCGCCTTCATCGGACAGCCGGCGACAGTCCGGTCGGCCTCGACAATGCGCGAAGTGGCCGAGACCGGCGCCTCATAGCGCAGCACTTCCTCGACGGCCTGCGGGCCGAGGGCGGGATTGGCCTTGAGGGCGGCGAGCTGGTCGGGATGGGTCAGGAACAGCCAGACACCATTTCCGATCAGATCGGTCGTTGTCAGATTGCCGCCGACCAGCAGCGCGCCGAGATTGATACGGATCTCATCATCTGTCAGCGGAGCGTCCCCGCTCGCCTGCAGCTGGACCATGTCCGTGATCAGATCGTCCTGCGACGCGGTGCGGCGGGCGTCCATCAATTCGGTGAAGTAAGCGTCGAGCGCGTGGCTGCCTTTCTCCATGCGCGCTGTCTCTTCCGGCGTGCGGACGGGATTCAGGCTGAGGATCACGTCTTCGGACCATTGGCGGAAATCCGGCAGACGGTCTTCATCCACGCCGAGGATGCGCGCGATGACGAGGACCGGGATCGGCACGGCAATCTCTGCCATCAGGTCGAAGACGCCTGACGCCGGGGCGGCGTCGATCGTGTCGTCGATGATCGCCTCGATCTGGGGCTTCATCTTCTGGATGCGGGCATAGAACGCCTTGGCGAGCGGCGGGCGCACGCGGGCATGGTCCGGATTGTCGAGAAACAGGATGGAGGTGCGGCGGGGCTGGTCATCCTCGATCAGCTGGCGCGAGATGGAGCCCTCTTCGGCGTTCAGCGGATGGCGCACGAAGCTGCGATCATTGACGGTTTCGCGGATGTCAGCATAGCGCGTCAGGAACCAGGTCTTGACCATCTCATCGCGCATGACCGGGCAATTATGGCGCAGGGCCTCCAGTGGCGGGTGGGGATTGTCGCGCGCGCCGGGTGAGAAAGCGGTTACTTCCAGCACGGATTGCGGCACCTGCGGCGAGCCCGGATCGTCGGCCATGTTTTCCTCCCTGTCCGGTCTTTGCGCCGGATCATTTGAGGGGAGATTAGCACGGAATCCGGGGGAAATCGCGGGTGACCCTGCGGGAGGCTAGAATTGCATGGGACGCGGGATGCAGCTGGCGGTGGCCTGGGCGAGGAGGGTGCCGTCTTCGCGGGTCAGCTCACCGCGGGTGAAGAGGGCCGCGCGGCCCCGGCGGACACATTCGCCGCGCCCGAGGAGGCGCTCGCCAATCGGCACCGGGCGGAGATAGCTGGTCGTCATCTGCAGGGTCGGGGACATGGCCGGGCCATCCTGCGCGATCGAGCCGGCAAGGCTCATCACCTCGTCCAGCATCGCCGAGACGAAACCGCCCTGTGCGTCACCGCCGGGATTGGTGGCCTGTTCGGGCAGGGTGAAAGCGGCCTCGACCCAGCCGGCGTCGGGATCGAAGGCGATGAGTTCAAAGCCGAGAAAGGCGGTGGCCCTGGGCGGCGTCTTGTTGGTCAGGAGATCCTGCCAGAAAGCGCGCTTGTCGAATGCCATCAGCCGAGGCGCTTGAACAGCATCGGGATGGCGGTGGCGGTAGCCTTGGCGACGAGCTTGCCGTCGGCGTCAAAGCATTCGGCCTCCATGAAGGCGGCCGACTTGCCAAGTTTCAGGATGCACGCCTCGACGCTTGCCTTGCCCGGCATCAGGCGGCGCAGATAGCTGGTCTTCATTTCCAGCGTCGGGGCCGTCATCGTGATGTTGGACGCGATGATGACACAGGTGCTCATCGCTTCGTCGAGCATGGCGGAGATGAAACCGCCCTGAATGGCGCCGGTCGGATTGGCGAAGCTCGACGAGACATCGAAATCCATGCGGATGCGCTGGGCATCCTGATCGACTTCGGCCAGGCGCATGCCGAGCGTGTCCGAACAGGGCGGGCGCTTTTTCGAGTTCTGGAAGCGTGCCAGCATCTCGGCGTCCGAGACGCGGGGTTTTTCGTCGTCAGCCATCCGGTCCGGCAGCGCCTATTTACGGCGGAAGGCGTCAAGATTGACGACCGTGCCGACATCCGCCTCTGGCGCGTCAGGGGCAAGCATGTCGGCCTCGTCCACTTCGCCAGCCGGCGAGATGACGGAGGCGTCCTTGTCCGGCGATTCGAAGGTCAGGCCGAAATTCACGGACGGATCCACGAAGCGCGAGATGGCGGCATAGGGGATATAAAGGTGCTGGGGCACGCCTGAGAATTTCAGGATGATTTCGAAATGGCCGTCTTCGACTTCCAGATCCCAGTACTGGTGCTGGATGACAATAGTCATTTCTTCCGGGAAACGCTCGGTCAGGTAATCGGCAATTTTTACCCCCGGCGCCTTGGTGCGGAAGGTGAGGTAGAAATGATGGTCACCCGGCAGGCCGTTGGTATTGCAGCCCTTGCGCAGGGCCTCGCGGACGACGCCGCGCATGGCTGCCTGGGTGAGCGCTTCGTAGCCGATATAGTCAGTCATGGGCGCGCGGTTTCCCCGGTTTGTTGTGGTTGTTCCTACAGCGCCTACAGTAAGGGCGCAGACAGGGGCTCGCAACGGCGTTCGCACAAGGGGCGAGGAAAAAAATCACGCTCGCTTGATAGCGATTGTGACTAACTCCTTGTGGCCACGGCGATCTTTCCGGGCGCGAGCCCCTGAGATTTCCTGTTAGTAATTCGCCGGCGGGTCACTGGCCGGGAAGGACTCGTCGAGTTCCTCATCGACTTCGTCCCAATCTTTCGGCGGGTGTTCCATGCTTTCCGCGCCGGCCGGACGAATCTCCTTGTGATTGGTCGGCTCGTCCTGGTTCTCGGTTTCCGGGTCGGGTTTGCGATCTTTTGGGTCAGCTTGCTCAGTCATGTGAATCTCCTTGTCCCTGCTCAACGCATTTCGCGGCGTTCGGTTGCGTAAAAAGGCAATCTCTCTAGGCTGCCAGAACACAGACCAGAGAACTGGCGGACAGGGAGGACAGACCGGATGATCACGATGCCGGAAACAGGACGCGACTGGAGCGATGTGCGCGCGGAAATGGTCGCGCGCGGCGGCGGAGACGCGCAATGGCGCGACGGGCGCACGGCAGTCTATGTCTTCAATGCCGGGCCGGAGATTTCGGCCATCCAACATGACGCCTATGGACTCTATATGGCGGAGAATGGCCTCGGCCCGCTCGCCTTTCCCAGCCTTGCGCAGATGGAGAAGGAAGTCATCGGCATGGGGTTGTCCCTGCTGCATGGTCCGGAAGGCTCGACCGGGGCGATGACGTCCGGCGGCACCGATTCCATCACGATGGCGATGAAGACGGCGCGCGATTATGCCCGCAGCCTTGGCAAGCCGCGCGAGGGCCAGAATGTCGTGCTGCCGCAATCGGCGCATCTCGCCTTCGACAAGGCGGCGCATTTGATGGATGTGGAAATCCGCCGCGTGCCCCTGAAGACAGATGGCTCTTGGGAGGCCGATCCGGCCGCGATGGGGGAGGCGGTGGATGATGCCACGATCATGATGGTCGGCTCGGCGCCGAATTTCCCGCATGGCATCATTGATCCCATCGCGGCGCTGGGCGAGGTCGCGGCGAAGAAGAATGTCTGGCTGCATGTCGATGCCTGTGTCGGCGGATATTTCGCGCCGTTCGCGCGGATGAATGGCGTGCCCGTGCCGGATTTCGATTTCGCTGTGCCGGCGGTCCAGTCGATGAGCGCGGACCTCCATAAATATGGCTATTGCGCCAAGGGCGCCTCGACCGTGCTGTTCCGGTCAGAAGACCTCTACGCCCATATGCCGTTTGACATGGCGGGCTGGAGCGGCGCGCCGATGAAGACGCCGACGCTGGCAGGCACACGGCCGGGCGGAGCGATCTCTGCTGCCTGGGGCGTGATGAACACGCTGGGTGTCGAAGGCTATCGCAAGCTGCAGGGCCAGGTGTGCGAGACGCGCGAGCGGATGGAAGAAGGCGTGAAGCGGCTCGGCTTCGAGATTGTCGGCAATCCGATGCTGGGCCTGATGGCCTTTCACCATCCCGATGCCCATGCCTTCGCGATTTATGGCGAGATTTTCAGGCGTGGCTGGTTCACATCGGTCACGAAAGAGCCGCCGAGCCTGCACCTGATGCTGAGCCCCAAACATGCCGAGGTGGCCGACGCCTATCTGGCCGACCTCGAGGCCAGCGTGAAAGCGGTGCAGGCCGGCAAAGCAGGCGAAAAGGTCGAAGCGCGCTATAGCTGACTGGATATTGCGCCGGGGAGGGCGAACCATGAGGACCAAGGGCAAGACAGCTGTGGTGACCGGCGGGGCAAGCGGGATTGGCGCGGCCCTGGCCGAAGCGATTGTTGCCGATGGCGGCCGGGTCGTGGTTGCGGACATAAATTCCGACGCCGCCGAGGCGCATGCCGCAAAGCTCGGCGACGCGGCGCGGGCGATCCCCTGCAATGTCGCGGATGTGGCGGGCGTCGAGGCGATGGCGACCGAGGCATGGGACTGGCTCGGCGGAGTGGATCTTGTGTTCGCCAATGCCGGGATCAGCGTGGCGCGCCCCCTGCTCAAGGCAAGCGAGGCCGAGTTCGATGTGACGCTGGACGTGAACCTCAAAGGCGTCTGGGCGACGGCGAAGGCGTTTGCGACGCGGATGATGGATGCGGGGCGGGACGGGCATCTCTGCCTGACCGCATCGGAACATGCGCTCGGCCTGCAACATCCGGGAAATGGATTCTACACAGCGTCCAAGCATGGCGTGCTGGCGCTGGGCGATGTGTTCCGCGCCGAATTGCCGGACGGGATCGGCGTCAGCGTGCTGTGCCCTGGCCTGACCGCGACGCATATGCCGGATACGAGCCCGGCGGCCACCGGCATGTCAGCCGATGAGCGCCGCAGCGACATGGCCCGTGCCGTGATGGCCGAGGGCAAGCCGCCATCCGAGGTGGCGCGGCACACGCTGGACGAAATTGCGCGCGGGACGTTCCTGATCGTGCCGGAAGCCTCGGCCTGGCTGGCGGCGGAGAAACGGGCAGATGAAGTGAAAGACGAATTTACCCGGCAGGCGCCGATGGGGCCGGACGCGATGAAATATCATGTCGGTACAGTGGTCGAGCGGCTGATGAAAAAGACGGGCCCCGGCCTATTGTGATCGACCGCGGGCGGCTTTTTCCTTGACCCTTGGGGTGGCCTGTATTTGAGTTCCGGTAGCGCTAACAGAAACTGTGGCCTTCAGGGAGATTGTCATGACCGGACTCATTCATTCACGCAGGCGTTTCATGGTTCTGAGCAGTGCGACGCTGGCGGCCGCGCCCTGGCTGGCCAGTTGTGCAAGCGCCGAAGGTGGCGCGGCGATCCCGGCCAAGGCCATCGGCATGCCCTGGCCGAATTGGGGCGAACTGCCTGACAGCCCGCCGCCTGCGCCGCAGGAAGGCAGTGTCGGCTTCGCCGTGATGGGGCTGGGCGGCTATGCCATCGGCAAAGTGCTGCCGGCGCTGGCGAATGGCCAGCGCTGTCATGTGGCGGCGGTCGTGTCCGGCAATCCGGAAAAGGCGAAGAAAGTGGCGGCGGCCTATGGCCTGCCGGAAGACGCGATCTATTCGTATGAGGATTTTGACCGCATCGCAGACGATGACCGGGTCGAGGCGGTCTACAATGTGCTGCCGACCGGCCTGCACATGAGGTGGACGGAGAAGAGTTTTGCCGCCGGCAAGCATGTCCTGTGCGAGAAGCCGATGGCGCTGTCATCCGAGGAGTGCGAACGGATGATCGCGGCCTCCGAAGCCGCCGGCAAGAAACTGATGATCGGCTATCGCTGTCATTTCGAACCGTTCAATCTGCGCGCCATGGAATTGATGCGCGACGGCGCCGTCGGCCCGATCAAGTCGATCGAGACCGCGCAGCAATACATGATGGGCCCGACCGATGTGTCGGAGAACTGGCGGGTCGTGCGCGCCCTGGCCGGGGGCGGACCGCTGGAGGATTACGGCCTCTACGGCTTGCAGTCTGCGCTCTACCTGTCTGGCGAGATGCCGGTCGCGGTCAAGGCGGTGACGGAGCAGCCGGCAAATGATCCGCGGTTTGCGGAAATCTTCTCCTCGGTGACGACCGAGCTGCGCTTTCCCTCCGGCGCAACAGCCCATCTGTACACGTCCTATAATGATGCGCCGTCTCGCAACCTTGCCCGCGTGGAAGGGGAGGCGGGGGTCCTGCTGATGGACCCGGCGACGGGATATGACGGCCAGAAGATGACCCTGACCCGCGACGGCGTGTCGGAAGATCTCGTGCCGGGCGATCCCAATGTGCAGTTCGCCCGCATGTGCGATCATATGGCGGCGGCGATCCGGGACGGCTCTGAGATCCTGACGCCGGGCGAAATGGGCTTGCGCGACATCGTGCTGATCGAGGCGATCTATCGCTCGGCCGCTGAAGGGCGCGAGATCACGCTGTAGCATTTACAGGAAATTCGCGTTTCCCTCGCGGGATCGTGGCTGGACGTGGGGCGCGCGCGCCCTACACTCTCCATGTCGCCCATGTTGGGCATGAGGGGCCAAACCATGATCACGCTGCACCATCTTGAGAAGTCGCAATCCATCCGCATCCTCTGGCTGCTGGAGGAACTGGGCGTGCCCTATGAGGTCAAGCTGTATGACCGCGACCCGAAAACGCGGCTCGCGCCGGCCGAATACAAGGCTGTCTCGCCGCTGGGTACGGCGCCCTGCATCAGTGATGGCGAGATCACGCTGGCCGAGACGAATGCGATCGTCGACTATATCCTCGACAAGCATGATGATGGCCGGCTGCGGCCTGCGCCGGGCACGCCGCATCGGGCCGATTACCTGTTCTGGTTCCATGCCTCCCAAGGCAGTTTCCAGCCATTGCTGACCAATAAATTTGTCATGCTGGCGATGACGGCGCGCGCGCCGTTTTTCCTGAAGCCGGCAGCGAAGATGCTGGTCGGCGGACTGGACAAGGCCTTTTTCGGCCCGCGCCTGAATGCCTTCATGGCGGAGGCCGAAAAGGCGCTCGGCAAGAGCACCTGGTTTGCAGGCGAGACCCTGACGGCGGCTGACATGGTGATGGGCTATTCCATGGAACTGGCCGCGCACCGGGCCGGGATGGATGCCGGGAATTATCCGAATGCGCACAGATTCCTGCAGCAGATGCGGGCCCATCCTTCCTATCAGCGCGCGCTGGAAAAGGATGGCAAGGGCACGATCCTGCTCTGATTTGAGCTTGCGGAGCCCAAGGTCTCGGGCGTAGCCTGCCCGCGACGGAGGCAAGGATGCGCGAGCTTTCCACGACATGCTGCATCGCCGGGGGCGGACCGGCGGGAATGATGCTGGGCTATTTGCTGGCGCGGCAGGGCGTGGACGTCACCGTGCTGGAAAAGCATGAGGATTTCTTTCGCGATTTCCGAGGCGACACGGTACATCCCTCCACGCTGCAGGCGTTCCACGAGATGGGCCTGCTCGACGGATACCTCCAGCGCCCCTTCCAGAAGACCGAGACGCTGACTGTGCAGATCGAAGGCGAGTCCGTGATGCTCGCGGATTTTCGCCACTTGCCGGTGGCGGCGCCCTATATTGCGATGATGCCGCAATGGGAGTTCCTGGACCATCTGGCCGATGCAGGGCGGGAGATGGAGACTTTCCATCTGATGATGTCCGCCAAGGCCGAGCGGTATACGGAAGAAAATGGCCGGGTGACCGGGCTGGATGTGACGACCCCCGACGGGCCGGTACACATACAGGCTGATCTGGTGGTCGGGGCGGATGGGCGCGGCTCGCATCTGCGCGCGCAGAGCGGCCTGCCGCTGAAGGAGATTGGCGCGCCAATTGACGTGTTCTGGTTCCGCCTGTCGCGATCCGCCGGGGAGGCCTCAGAATCCCTCGGGCGCGTCTCCGCAGACGGCATGCTGGTGATGATCAATCGCGGCGACTATTGGCAATGCGCGCTGCCCTTTCCGAAGGGGGCGGATGACGACATTCGCGCGCAGGGCTTGCCTGCGCTGCGCCAGCGGATTGCACGCATGGCGCCGGAGCTTGCGGGCAGTGTGGAGGAGCTTGCCTCATGGGAGGATCTGAAACTGCTGACGGTTCAGGTGAACCGGCTGGACCTCTGGTGGCGGACCGGCCTGGTGTTCATCGGCGATGCGGCCCATGCCATGTCGCCAGTCGGCGGGGTAGGCGTGAACCTTGCCGTGCAGGATGGGATTGCGGCGGCGCGTATTCTCGGCACGCCCTTGAGAGAAGGCACACTGACAGACGCAGACCTGGTCGCGGTCCAGGCGCGCCGGGAATGGCCAACGAAAGTGACACAATCGGCGCAGGTGTTTGCGCACAATATGGTGCTGGTGCCCGCCCTGACCGCCAAACAGAAAATCCGTATGCCGTTTATCCTGCGCCTGTTCAAATGGATCCCGTTCCTGCGACGGCTGCCTGCCCGCGCGGTCGGCATGGGCGTGCGGCCAGAGCATTGGGACCGGAGCCTCGACCGGGACTAGCGGCGGCGCATGGCTTCGGCAATTTCGGGCAGGTCTTCGGCGGTCTGGTAGTATTGCGGCTCGGCGCGGGCCTTTGTCTTTTGCTCATAGGCGTAGCCGAGCGAGAGGATCGTTGCATCCTGGTCCTTGCCGCTCATGAAAGAGAGGCCGACCGGCAGGCCGCGGGCCGTGCCCATTGGGACGGTCAGATGCGGATAGCCGGCAATCGCCGCCATGTAGCCCGCGCCCGGCCAGTCCGGCCAGACATCGCCATTGACCGGATCGACACGCGGCGCCAGCGGGCCGGAGGGGGCAACAAGGGCCACCACATCATGCTCCTTCAGCAGACGGTCGATGCCCTTCTCGCGGGTGGCGGACTGGATGAAGGCGACCGCCTCCTTGTAGCCGTCGGAGTCGAGGCCTTCCATCTCGTCGGATTGCTCGAAAATATCCTGGTTGAAGAGGGCCAGTTCTGTGCCGGCATTGTCGGTATTGAAAGCGATCAGATCGGTCAGTGTGCGGGTCGAGACGGTGTCCGGCGTGCTGGCGAGATAGTCGTTCAGCGTGGCCTTGAACTCGTATTTCAGCACGGCGAAGGCCTTGCCCCAGAAGCCGTCCGGCATGTCGGCCTTCTCAATGTCGACGAGAATGGCGCCAGCCGCTTCCATCGCGGCGAGCGCGTCGTTGAAGCGGGCGCGGATGAGCTCATTATTGCCTTCGGCGCTGCGCAGGACGCCGATGCGGGCGCCGTCCAGCGAATTGGCATCTAGGGCGGCGGCGTAATCGGTTTTTGCCTCGCCGGTCGCCATCGCGGTCAGCATCATGGCGGCGCCCTTCACCGTCTTGGTCATCGGCCCGGCCGTGTCCTGCGACGAGGAAATCGGGATGATATATTGTTGCGAGACGAGGCCGACGGTCGGCTTGAAGCCGACCACGCCATTGACCGTGGACGGGCAGGAGATCGAGCCATTGGTTTCGGTGCCGACCGCGCCTGCGGCCAGCGAGGCCGCCGCTGCCGCGCCGGAGCCGGAACTGGAGCCGCAGGGATTGCGGTCCAGCATGTGCGGATTGCGCACCTGTCCGCCAAGCGCGGACCAGCCGCTCATCGAGCTGTTGGAGCGGAAATTTGCCCATTGGCTGAGATTGGTCTTGCCAAGGATGATCGCACCTTCGGCGCGCAGCCCCGCGACGAGCGGGGAGTCGCGGCCCGTGACATTGTCTTTCAGGGCGAGCGAGCCGGCAGTGGTCGCCATGTCATCGGCGGTTTCGATATTGTCTTTCAGCAGGATGGGCAGGCCGTGCAATGCGCCGAGCGGCTCGCCGGCCTCGCGCTTTGCATCCAGCGCGCGGGCGTCGTCCAGTGCGGCCGGGTTGAGGGTCAGCACGGCCTGAAGGGTGGGGCCTGTGCGGTCGACCATCTCCATCCGGTCGAGATAGGCCTGGGTCAGCGCTTCGGCGGTGATTTCGCCGGTTTGCAGTGCTTCAGCCAGGTCAGGCAGGGGTTTCGCGGTCCAGCCGCTGGCGGCGTAGCTGATCGGGGCTTTGGCATCCGGCATCGGCGCGTCTCCTGTCTGCGGGGAACAGGCGGCCAGCGCGAACGCCGACATGGCGGCGACGAGAATGTGTTTCATGATGGCCGGCTCCCTCAGCATGTCCGCCGCGACGCTAGCGGCAAATCTACAGGCTGGCCAGCGCAGGGCGCGCACGAATTTGCGAGGGAAGGGAAAAGTGGAGGCTTCTGTTGCCAGGCGCCTCCGGGCCCCGCCTAGGGGTCTGAAACCCTAGGAGTTAAGTCGGTAAATACCGGACCGCTTACGCAGCCAGGAGTTCACCTTCAGCAAAGTTGTCATTTGCAACTATGTGATATGGGCTTCTGAGGGGGCCCAATCCGGCAAAGGCATCGTCTTTACACGTCCGTCGATCCTATTTCGGCCCCGTCAGAAACAGGCCGGTGAATGCCTGAACCTGCTTTTGGTGGAGCCGCCGGGTACCGCCCCCGGGTCCGAACCGCTTATTGCACGCGCGTTTATCGCCATAGTCCGAAGACATGACCAATATAGGGATGATTTGGGGGTTTTGAAAGGGGGAAGGTGTTCCGGGCGACCTAGCAGATCGTGTCGGCGTCGCCCTGTTCGCCGAAGCCGTCGGCAATGAGGCTGGCGAGGGCGGTGACCGCTTCGGCCGCGTCGGGGCCTTCGGCGTTCAGTTCGACTTCACAGCCCTTGTGGGCGACCAGCATCAGCAAATCCATGATCGAGCGGGCATCGGCGGTCTCGCCCTCATGCGAGACGATAACCCGGGACTCGAACTCCCCCGCCAGACGGGAGAGGCGCGCCGCGGCGCGCGCGTGCAGGCCCTTGCGGTTGACGATCATGGCGCGCTGGCTGGCGGTGAGGGTTTCGGTGTCGGGCATCAATTCGACTTCGCCAGGAGTTCAGAGGCGATATTGATATATTTCCGCCCGGCCTCGGCCGCGACCCGTGCGGCCTCTTTCAGGGACATCTCCCCGCGCACTTCGGCCAGCTTGATCAGCATCGGCAGATTGACCCCGGACAGGACTTCGACATTGCCGGCATTCATGACCGACATGGCGAGGTTCGAGGGCGTGCCGCCGAACATGTCCGTCAGGATGATAACGCCCTTGCCGGCATCGCAGGATTTGGCGGTTTCACGGATCTGGTCGCGGCGCGCTTCGATGTCGTCCTCGACTTCGATGGAAATCGAACGAAACCGATCCTGTTCGCCCACCACATGTTCTGTGGCGGCGACCAGTTCGCGGGCAAGCTTTCCGTGGCTGACAACCACAATTCCGATCATGTGCCGGTCCCAGTGCTCAAACGTAACGAATTTGTCATGCTGCCACTGCGAACAGGAGCGTCAACCCTGATTCAGCTGTTGGGTGAATGGGAAGCGGTTCTAGTTGCCTGAAAGCCCCAGCACATCGCTCATGTCGTAGAGGCCCGGATCCTGTCTCATGGCCCATGCTGCGGCGCCCAATGCCCCGTGCGCGAACACGGCCCGGTCGATCGCGGTGTGGCTGAGCGAGAGGACCTCCATATCGGAGCCGAAGCTGACCTCATGTTCGCCGATCACCCCGCCAGAACGGCGAACCGCGAAGCCGATGCTGCCGGCGCGGCGCTTCGCATCGGGGCCGTCATAGGGCCCGGCGCGTAGCTCTGACAGCGGCTTGCCCCGGCCCGCGGCGGCGGCTTCGCCGACCATCAGCGCGGTGCCCGAGGGCGCGTCCACCTTGCGGCGATGATGCGTTTCGAGGATTTCGATATCCCAGTCCGGACCGAGCCGTTCGGCCGCCATCCGTGTGAGCGCCTGCAGCAAATTGATGCCGACCGAGAAATTTCCGGCCTTCACGATGGCAAGCGATTGGGCGGCCTGGGCGATCTCGGCCTCTTCATCTTCCGAGAACCCCGTCGTGCCGATGATGGCGGCGCGGACACTGGTATGTTTCAGCGAATCGAGCGCGGCGAGCGTGGCGGCGGGCCGGGTGAAATCGATCCAGACATCGGCCTTGCTGGCGGCGGCGACGGGATCGGTGGCGGGTTTCAGGTCCAGCAGGCGGCGGCCGGCCAGTTCGCCAATATCGTCGCCCAGATGCTCGGAGGAGGGGGCTTCGCTGCCGCCGGTCACGGTGAGGCCAGCGTCCAGCGCCGCGCCGACCAGCTGGCGGCCCATGCGGCCGGCGACTCCGGCAACGGCCACGCGGAGCGAATCGGAATGTGTAGGATCTGTCATGCGCGCCGTTATAGCGGGGATTTCCGGCAGGGCGAGAGGCGGCTGCGCGCGTGGAACAAATTTATGGTCATGTGCGTTCCAAACACATGACCCCAACAAACGTCCTGTCGCGGCTTGGCCGCGTGTCCTGTGTGATCAACCCGCTCTCAGGCAGCACGCCTGCGGATGCCCCGGACATGATCCGTGAAAAACTGTCCGGCCTGCCGGACAAGGCCAGCATCCACATTGCGGGCGAGGACGACTTGCCGCTGTTGATGGAGACGGCGCTGGCCGAAGAGCCGGACACGCTGATCGTCTGGGGCGGGGATGGCACGATTGCCTGCGCCCTGTCCCATGCCGGCTTGCTGGGCCCGGCCATCCTGCCGCTGCCGGGCGGGACCATGAACATGCTGCCGACACGGGCCTTGGGCGGGGACCATAGCTGGGACGCGCTGATGGACCGCGCGCTGAAGGGCGGGCAGATCCGCCCGATGCCGTGCGGCGAGATCGTGAATGGGCCGCGCTTCTTCGTGGCAGCGATGCTGGGCGACATGACGCGGTTCACCAATTCGCGCGAAGCGCTGCGCGAGGGCAAGATCCTCGAAGCGGCTGAAATCATGCATGACTCATCGGCTCTGGCGCTGCACTCCAATATTTCCTGGAGCGTGCCCGGCGGCCGCAAGCAGACCTCGACGGCGCTGACGGTGAACATAAACCCCGACACGTCCGGCAAGCTCGAAATTGCCAGCGTGGATCCGCAGGGCCTGCTGGATCTCGCCAAGATCGGACTGGAGATGATGGTGGATGGCTGGCGGAATGCCGAAGACGTCCGCCTGATCCTGGCCGATGAAGTCGAGGCGCATCATCTGGAAAAAGGCCGCATCAATGTCACGCTGGATGGCGAACTGAGGGAGATGGAGACGCCCCTGAGATTCCGCCGGATCGATTCCGCAGTGAAAATCTTCGTCCCAGACATGTCCTGATGACAGTCATTGCACAGATTTCAGACATACATTTCGGCGCCGAAGACGAGAATGCCATTGCCGCCGCTGAATCCTGTATCAAGGCCACTGAGCCCGACATGCTGGTCGTCTGCGGAGACCTGACCCAGCGCGGACGCACGCGGGAATTCGATGCCGCCGCCGAATGGCTGGACGGGTTCGATATCCCCAAACTCATCGTGCCCGGCAATCATGACACGCCCATGTTCAATGTGGCGGCGCGGGCGGCGGAACCCTTCAAACGGTTCAAGCGCCGGTTCGGGCAGTATTTCGGCGTGGCGGAAACGGGCAATGCGATTGCGGTCGGCCTGAACACGGCGCGCGGCTGGCAGGCGCGGCGCAACTGGGCCGAAGGCTCCGTGAATCTGGACGATCTGGATGATGTCCTCATTCGCGCCGCCGCCTCCGAGGCCGATGTGAAGCTGATCGCCTGTCACCATCCTTTTCATTCGCTGCCGGGCGCGCCGCTGCGCACGCGAACCCGCCGAGGGCGCCGCGCCGCCGACAAGGTGGCCGCAAGCCATGTGCAGATGGTGCTGACCGGCCATGTCCACACGCCGTCGGTCGGGCTGCGCCAGCGGGCGAATGGCTGCTATCTCGCGGTCTCGTCCGGTACGCTGTCGGTGCGCCTGCGGGCCGAGCCGCCCTCGTTCAACCTCATCCGGCTGGAAGAGGGCGAATTGAGGATTGATCGCTGCGACGTCCACGGAGACGGGCCGACCCTCTCTCGCATGGGCGCGTTTGACGCCAATCTCGAACCCTGTTCCTGATCCGCGGTTGCGGGCACGCCCGAGACCGTCCTACAACACCTGAAAATCCAATCCCCCTCCAAGGAGCCCGCCATGAAGACTCGCGCCGCTGTCGCCTTTGAAGCCAAGAAACCGCTGGAAATCGTCGAACTGGACCTTGAAGGCCCGAAGGCCGGGGAAGTCCTGGTCGAGATCATGGCGACCGGCATCTGCCATACCGATGCCTATACGCTTGACGGGCTGGATAGTGAGGGCATCTTCCCGAGCGTTCTGGGCCATGAGGGCGCGGGCATTGTGCGCGAAGTCGGCGCAGGCGTGACCAGTGTTCAGCCGGGCGATCATGTGATCCCGCTCTACACGCCGGAATGCCGCCAGTGCAAAAGCTGTCTCTCTGGCAAGACCAATCTCTGCACCGCGATCCGCGCGACACAGGGCAAGGGCCTGATGCCGGACGGCACGAGCCGGTTCAGCTACAAGGGCAAGACCATCTACCATTATATGGGCTGTTCGACCTTCTCGAACTTCACCGTCCTGCCGGAAATCGCGGTCGCGAAAATCCGCACCGATGCGCCCTTCGACAAGGCCTGCTATGTCGG
>DHZF01000073.1:17761-54662 GCA_002414505.1 Hyphomonas sp. UBA5111
TGCGGTGTGACGACGGGCGTGGGCGCGGTGACCAATACGGCCAAGGTTCAGGTCGGTGACAATGTCGTCGTGTTCGGCCTTGGCGGCATCGGCCTCAACGTGCTGCAGGGCGCGAAGATGGCGGGCGCCGACAAGATCATCGGCGTCGACATCAACAACTCCAAGAAGGAATGGGGCGAGAAATTCGGGATGACGCATTTCGTCAATCCGAAGGAGACCCAAGATGTGGTCGCGCATCTCGTCGAGCTGACCGATGGCGGCGCGGACTATTCCTTCGACTGTACCGGCAATACGGATGTGATGCGCCAGGCGCTCGAATGCTGCCATCGCGGCTGGGGCACTTCGATCATCATCGGCGTGGCCGAGGCTGGCAAGGAGATCAGCACACGTCCGTTCCAGCTGGTGACCGGGCGCAACTGGCGCGGCACGGCCTTCGGCGGCGCGAAAGGGCGCACGGATGTTCCGAAGATTGTCGACTGGTACATGAACGGCAAGATCCAGATCGACCCGATGATCACCCACGTCATGAAACTCGACAAGATCAATGACGCCTTCGACCTGATGCATGCTGGCGAGAGCATCCGGAGCGTGGTGGTTTATTGAGCCGCATGAGGAAGTTGAAGGGCCGTTTGTACGATAGATGGCAGCGGACATTTGGTCGGCACGCAGTTCGTGACCCAAGACCTATTGCGGCGGAGTCTCCATATACATTCTTTATTCCAAGTGAGGATCGGCTGGCAGCAATCGAGCCGGGCGATCACGTCAAAATAATTATCGCCAGCATCCCTGCTGGGCGAAAATATGACGCTGAACGCTTATGGGTGGAAGTTACCGACGCACCTGGCGATGACATCATCGGAAATCTGGACAATGATCCCTCAGACATTCCGCAGCTTCGTTCGGGGGACAGTATCCGGTTCAAACGCTGGCACGTGATTGACTACATCTGGCTGGATCAGGCGAAAGAAGAACGCTTTCCTGTTATTGCCAGCAAGCAGAAATGGGAACGATGCCTCGTTGATCGTCAGGTTCTGGATGGAACTGCGCGCATCGGTTTCCTCTACAGGGAAGAACCCGATATGACGCGAGAGGGCGACAAGTATCCCGACAGCGGATGGCGGATACGGGCGGATGTCCACCAATTGTCGGATGAGGAGTGCAGCAATCCCGCTTCCGACTATATCGCGATCGGAAAAGTCCTGAACAAGGACGACAGCTGGCTGCACCTAATCGATGCACCCGTCGGGAGCGCTTACCTCCGTGACCCTGACACGGGTGAGTTCGAGAAAACCGAATTCACTGCAGGTGATGGGGATGGAGACGTGTCATGAAGACTGTTACAGCAAGCGTCAGCGACACGATTGTCACAAGGGATCCAAGGGAGAAACACAAATGTTCAGTCACGTCATGGTCGGCACGAACGATCTTGAGAAATCGAAAAAATTCTACGACGCGCTCTTCAAGTCGCTGGGCGGCCGGGAGGCGATTGTCGATCCGAAAGGGCGGCTGATCTATCTGCATAATGGCGGGACGTTCCTTGTCACGCCGCCCATCGACGGGGAGCCGGCCTGCCATGCCAATGGCGGCACGATCGGCTTTGCGGTCGACAGCACCGAACAGGCCGATGCCTGGCACAAGGCCGGGATCGAGGCAGGCGGCAAGGCCATCGAAGACCCACCGGGCTGGCGAGAAGGCGGCGGTATGAAGCTCTATCTCGCCTATCTGCGCGATCCGGACGGGAACAAGATCTGCACCATGCTGCGCGGCTAAACCCGCCAATCTGATAGACCTTCAAGGGCGGCGCGCATTGCGTCGCCCTTTTTGTTGGTTTTACAGGCCGGAAATTCGCTCTACGGGGTCGATTTCTGTCTCAAAGCGGGTAATGCTCGCGCTCATGACCGAGTTTACCCACTACACCTTGATCGCCGATGGGCATGTGTTCGAGCCGAACGCGGAATACGCCACCGATATCGGCCCCTGCATCATGGGCATGAAGGTCTGGGCCGCCGATGCGGACCAGGCCGCCGACATGATTGTCGTGATCGGCAAGCGGCTCGGCTTCAAGGCCGATGGCGAATTGCAGGTCTTCGTGACCGAGGGCGAAGTGCCGGCGGAAGACCAGCCTTTCGGCTATGATGTTCAGTTTACGACCTATTCCGACATCGAAGACGAAGATGGTGATGGGATGGAAGACGACAGTCCGAAATGGATCCATTGAGACAGGGGAAGATCATGATCAGGACATACGCTGTTGCGGCCGGGGCCGTCGCCATGTGCCTGAGTGGCTGCATCGCGATGGATGTTCAGGACGTCCAGATGACCACTTCGCCTGAAATCGCCCATTATGCCGGGGTCACGAAGGCGGGCACCGATCTGCCCTTTTCCAAGGCAGTCAGGGTTGGCGACATGATCTACCTGTCAGGCGAACTGGGCATTGATCCGGAAACGAATGAATTGGCACCGGGCGGGGCCGGCCCTGAAACCAGCATGATCTTCAGGAACATCACCCGCACGCTGGCGGAATTCGATGCGGATTTGTCGGATGTGGTGAAGTGTTCTGTCTTTCTCGGAGACATGGCCAGCTATGGCGAGATGAACGCCGCCTATGATGCCGCACTGCCGGATCCGAAACCGGCACGTTCGACCCTGGGCGCCAATGGGTTGGCCCTCGGCGCAGCGGTCGAGGTCGAGTGTTTCGCGGTTGCGCCCTGAGCGCGATCAGGCCAGGGCGAGGCGATAATCGGCGCGCACCAGACGGGCGGGCAGGCTGAAATCCTTCAGCGCGCTGCCGCGCACACGTTCCAGCAGATCATCGGCGCGGGCGAGCGCGTCGCCCTCCAGGGCTTCATAAGCGTCGAGCGCGGCCTGCAGCCGCCAGAGCGGGAAGGTACGCGCCGCTGCCGGGCCTTGCGTGTCCTCGATGTCGATTTCGATCTGGCCTACAGCGCGCGGCACATGCGTGCCCGGCGAGGCGGTCTCTGCCCAGTTCGCGAAGAGCTGCGCGGTCTGGTGCAGGGCCGGGAATTGCTCGCGCATCTGGCGGGCGAGAATAGGGACCAGCGTGACCGGGATTTCGTCGCCTGCGAGTAGCTCGCCCTGCGGCGGCGAGCCCGCCTTCACGCGTTCCACCCAGTCGGCGACTTTCGGCGCATAGCGCCGCATCAAATCGCCGGAGGCGGGGTCGCGATAGAGATGGGCATAGAGCGGGCCGTACAGGGCGAAATCGGCCAGCGTGGCGCGGCCGCCCAGCGCATAGGGATGCACTTCCAGATGCGCGGAGAATTCGCGTAGGAAGGCTTCATAGCTCTGCTCGATGGCGGGCGCGGTGGTCGGCGAGACACCCAGCGGGGGCAGGGCGCCCTTGAAGCGTTCGCCATTGCGCTTGCCGATCTCGTATTGCTCCGGCGCCGGGCGGTCCGGCGCCGAGATCGCACCGAATTCCTGATAGGCCCAGTCCTCATTATAGTTCCAGCGATAGTGCATGGCCGGGATGACCAGCCATTCGTCGGCGTATAGCTGCAGCAATTGGGCGACAAAGGCCTGCACGGGGCCTTCCGGGATTGCGGGCGGGGAGAGGCCTTCGGCGGCTTCGATGTGTTCGATGATGTCGGTCGTGTCCTGCACGATCTCACCCTCAGGCGTCTTCATCACCGGGATCACGGGCCAGCCGACATTGGGCAGGATGATGTCGCGATAGACCTGTTGGGTTGCCACTTCTTCGGAATAGTCCACGCCGCGCCAGTCGAGATAGGCGCGCGCCTTGCCGGTGTAATAGCTGACGTCCGCGCCGTACAAGGTGTAGCCGGGCATAGATCCTCCGAAGGGTTGGGTGGGCCGCAGCTCTGTATGTGGGACAGCGGCGCAGGGCTGGCAAGCCTGACCTCGGGCGATGAGGCCCATGGCGAGCCCTTGTCCTGCACGCCTAACCGGGCCACATCAGTCAGGTCTCTTTCATCCCAACCGACAGGACTTCAGCACATGACCCTTACCCAGGTATCCGCATGGCAATCCTTTGGCGGCATGCTGTCCGTGCATGACCATGACAGCGCGCTGCAGAACTGCACGATGCGGTTCGCGGTCTACACGCCGTCACAGGCGAATCCGGAAAAGGTGCCGGTGCTGTGGTATCTCTCCGGCCTGACCTGCACATGGGCGAATGTGATGGAGAAATCGGGGCTGCAACGCGCTGCCTCCAAGCATGGCATCATGATCATCGCGCCGGATACGAGCCCGCGCGGCGATGACGTACCGGATGATGATTCCTATGATCTGGGGCAAGGCGCCGGCTTCTACCTCACGGCCACGCAAGAGCCGTGGGCCAAGCATTACAAGATGGACCAGTACATCACGGATGAACTCCCGAAAGTGATCGCGGAACACTTCCCCTATGCGGACATGGACCGGCAGGGCATCTTCGGCCATTCCATGGGCGGGCATGGCGCGATCACGCTGCACCTCAAGCATCCGAAAACCTACAAATCTTGCTCGGCCTTCAGCCCGATCACCAGCCCGGCGCAGGTGCCGTGGGGCCAGAAGGCGTTCACCGCCTATCTCGGCGAACCGTCGGTGGCCTGGGAGCAGTATGACGCGACCGAACTGGTCAAGGAACGCCAGACCAAGGCAACGATCCTTGTCGATACGGGCACGGCGGACACTTTCCTTGAACGGGAGCTGAAGCCGGAAATCTTTACCGAGGCCTGTGAGAAGCATGGCCAGCGGCTCGATTACAATCTGCGCGACGGCTATGGCCACGATTACTATTTCATCGCGACCTATATGGACGAACATATCGCGCATCATGCGCGGGCGCTGGGGGCCTAACGTCAGACCGCCCTGGCGTGGCGCCGGGGCGTGGGCTTGTAGCGACCGTCGAGGCATTGCGCGACGGTGCGCAGGAAGAGGCGCGCCTCTGGCGGCACACGGATGAGGCTGCCGTCGATCTGGCAGAGTCCGGCGGACTGGAGGAAGCGCGCTGTTTCCAGTGCGTCGGCGAGGCTGCCCCGGACGGCGTTCAACTCGTCGCAGATCGCATCCACATCCACTTCCATCTGGCACATCAGCGTCTCGATGGCGCGGGCGCGCAGGCGGTCATCCTCGGTCAGGACTACGCCGCGCTCGACCGGCAGACGCCCGTCTTCGATGGTGGCGCGCCAGGCGGTGCGCTCCTTGAAGTTCTGGACGTAACCGTTTGAAAACTGGGAAATTGACGTGCTGCCGATGCCGATAAGGGTCTCGCACGGATCGTCCGTATAGCCCTGGAAATTTCGGTGGAGCGTTTTGGTGCGGGCTGCGAGGGTGAGGCTGTCCTCCGCGCGGGCGAAATGGTCGAGCCCGATGGCATGGTAGCCGGCAAGCTCCAATGTGCGGGCGCCAGCCAGGGCCTGGTCAAAGCGGGCTTCAAGGCCGGGCAGGGCGTCCTCGTCGATCGCGGCCTGGTGCTTGGCGAACCACGGCACATGCGCATAGCCGAAGAGGGAGATGCGGGCGGCGCCCATCTCGGCGGCAAAATGGGCCGCCTCCTCGACATCGCTCACGGTCTGGTCGGGCAGTCCGTACATGAGGTCCATATTGATGGCGCGGATGCCTGCCGCCTGAAGCCGCTCAATGCCTTCGCTGAGCAGGACTTTGGGCTGGATGCGGCCCACGGCTTCCTGAACTTTTGGCGACAGGGTCTGTACGCCGAAGCTGACGCGGGTGACGCCCGAGGCCGCCATCGCATGGATGAAATCCGGTGTCAGGCCGCGCGGGTCGATCTCGACGGCGATCTCCGCGCCGGGGCGAAGACCAAAAGCCCGGCAGGCATGCGCGACAAGATCCTTGAAATCCTGGGCTGACAGGGCATTGGGAGAGCCGCCGCCGAAATGGAGGTGTGCCATGCCGGTGTGCGGGCCAAGCGAGGCGGCCCAGAGGTCGATCTCGCGGTGGAGGGTCTCAAGATAGGCGGCAATGCGCGTGTAGCCGTTCGGCACGCTGGTCGCGCAGCCGCAATAGAAGCAGAGCTTCTCGCAGAAGGGCACATGCATATAGACCGAGATAGGCTTGTCCGGTGCGGTCTGGCTGGCCCAGAGACGCGCCTCGCGCTCGGCGACCTGCGGCGCGAAGTCGGCCGCTGTGGGATAGCTGGTATAGCGCGGGACGGGGCGCGACGCGAAAGGAATCCATGCCTGTTTCATGGCACGAATCCCTACCAATTCTGGGGGCGTTGCGGACTACGGAGATTCCCCTAACCCACATGCGGCTCGACGTCGCTGGCGGCACCGCCTAGTGTCGGCCTCATTCAGAGGAGGTGTCCATGATCCGATCGAGTGTTTTCGCTGCTGCGGCCTTGTTGCTGGCCGGACCTGCCCTGGCGGGGCCAGACGATTTCAAATCCGGTCCGGCGATCCCGGCTTTCGGAAATGTGGCCAACGTGCCGGACGCCGAGCGCCTGTCCAAGGACGCCGTGTTCAAGATTGCGTTCGATACCTCACTGCCGGCCGAACCCGGCAAGGTGAACCGGACGCTGGAAAGCGCGGCGCGCTTCCTGAACATGCATGAGGCGGTCGGCATTCCGGCGAGCAATATCAAGCTGGCGGTGGTCGTGCATGGCGGGGCCGCCGCCGATCTCGTGGCCGGAGAGGGTAATGCGAGTGCGCCGTTGATCGCTGCGCTGCTCAAGCATCGTGTCCGGATCATCCTGTGTGGCCAGACGGCGGCCTATCGGGATATCAAGAAGGCGGATCTGGTGCCGGGCGTGGAAATGGCGTTGTCGGCCATGACGGTGCATGCGCAGCTGCAACAGACGGGATATACGCTGAACCCGTTTTAGCGGGTCAGTCCATCGCCTCGGCCTTCAGCCAGATGCCTTCGCGCTCGCCGACGCGGCGCTCGACCAGCAGGCGGGCAACCTGGTGGTCGTCCTCGAAGACGTTCCCGGTCAGGCTGTCGAGCAGGGCCTTGGCGAGATTGTCGAGATCCATCCAGGGCGCATCGCCGGTATATTCCATCATGATGTGCACGGAATAATCGCCATAGCCCGGCCGCAGGGGCGGGAAGTCCTTGCGGAAGAATTCCTTGAGCAGAGTCTTGTAGTATTTCGCCTGCGTCGTCAGGCCGTGACAGCGCACTTCCAGCGCGCCCTCATCCGTGATGCGTGCGCGCACCTTTCCGGCGGTGATCCAGTCGGCCAGACTCATCCCCGCATCCGATGACGGGATTGCATGCGGGCCTCGATGGCTTCCTTGGAGGCTTTCAGGCCGAGGCCGGTCTGTTCGCGGAGCAGCTTGATGGCGAGCAGCTTCTTGCGGTCGTCAATGGCGCGGTCGATCTCGGCCCAGCGGGACTTGCTGACCTTTGAAAGCGCCTCGTCGATCTGCGCCTCGGTCAGGATCGGCGGCGACAGGGAATTGATCCCGATGCCGCGCACGAGGAAGCCGAGGAAAAAGGCAATTGCGACCAGGAACAGGGTGGCCGGTTGCATGAGGGCATGAAGCAGGGCGTCCAAGGGATTTTTCCGTTCCTGTTTTCTGCGCGGTGTGACGGGCTTTTCTGCGCGGTGCGACCGGCATTTTGCTTGCCTCGAAAGTCCTGTGTGGCACAAATCATTTCCGGTGTGCAAACAGAAGGAGACGGGGAATGCGCGGGTCTTTCCTTTACGCGGTCATCACGGGCCTGGTTTTCCTTGGAATGACCGGCCTCGCCTCGGCGCGGGACGGCCAGTCCGACTATTATGGGGCGCTGGGCGCCAAAAGTGAGGGGCGGGGCCAGGATGCGTTTGGCCTGTATGACCGGGCCTGTTCAGGCGGCTATCTCGCAGGCTGCATGGGCGCGGCGGGCATGCTGGCCGATGGGGACGGAATCGCGAAGGATCAGGCGCGGGCGCGCCAGTATTTCCAGACCGCCTGCAATGGCCAGCACAAGGTTGCCTGCAACTGGCTGGGCGACATGTTGCTGGCCGGAGAGGGCGGCGCGGTCGATGAGGCAGGCGCACGTGCCCTGTATGCGCGCGGCTGTACACTGGGCCATGCGGCCTCCTGTGTCGAAGGCGGCGAATTGATCGAGTTCGGCAAAGGCGGACCGAAAAGCCTTCCCGACGCCCTGAATGCCTATCGCAAGGGCTGTGAGAGCGGCGATCCGCGCGGGTGTAACCTTGCCGGCGTTGTATTGGAAAGCGACGCAGGCGAGGCGGATATGGCGGCGGCGCGAGGCTATTTCGAACAGGCCTGTCAGGGCGCCTATTACAATGGCTGCGCCAATTTCGGAAAATATCTCCAGAACGGGACTGGCGGGCCGAAGGATGCCGTCCGGGCGCGCGAAGTCTATCGTATGGGGTGTGGGCGCATCATCACCAATCTGTCGTCCTGCTACCGGCTGGGCGCGATCCTGCTGACGGAAGAAGGCGGCCCGCGTGAGCTTTTCAAGGGCGCAGACGCCCTCGAAAAGGTATGCACCTCGCAGCAACCGGGCCACCGGACCTTCAAGGCAAATGCCTGCTACACGCTGGGCGCAATGTTCGAGAATGAATTCAGCGACGCCGACCCGGCGCTGGCCGTCGACTTCTATGCGATGGCGTGCGCGTATGGTCACACGGGCGAACGCTGCGGCGGATAGGACCATCCTGGCTTTGGCGTCTGGCCCTAGGCGCTGACCTAGACACCCTGCGAAGAGTTCACAGCTCGGACGCAATGACACCGCCGCCGATGCCCAGTCCAAATAGTCCGAACACAGCCATAAAAGCGGTAATGACCCAGTTGTGAGTGCGATAGAGCATCGCCTCTTCCGGGGCGGAGGGATTCACCCATGCGTATATGTGGCGATCCTGAGCCTGCAATTGATCGAACCGCCGTTTCAATTTGCGATGCGCCTTCGCATCCGATGAACGCCGTGGAACGAGATCAATCCGGTGACCGGTACGGGTCTGGCCTTCATACTCGTACCTGTATGTCACACGCGTTTCGTATGTCGGCAGCGCGCGCCGCACTTTTGCGCGGAGTCCGGACCGCGCAACGCCATCTCGTCCTGCGCGAATCTCACTGCTTTCGATGAAGGCGGGTGCGCGATCCCAGTCGCTGGTGCCGACATACCGATACGTGTTCAAACCAGCCTTGCCGATGAATAGAAAACCCAGACCAAGCATGACCAGGCTGAAGCCGAGAGCTGCAATCGTTTTCATGGGGGCTCATTAATCCACAGCCCTTAATTCCAAGTTGCCGTCGCCAGATAGGCCGAATGTCGCGTTGCAGGGGCGCTTGGCCGTGCTAAACCGCGGGCGTTCCTGGATTTTACAGGACCATCCGGCGTTTCCCGCCGCCTGTCAGGCGGGTTTCCGGCGCTTCTGGATGGCCTGTCCAATACTTTCTCGAAGGAGTTTGCACTCATGACGACGCGCACCGAAACAGACACGATGGGCCCGATCGAGGTCTCTGATGACGCTTATTGGGGCGCACAGGCCCAGCGCAGCCTCGGAAACTTCAAGATCGGCTGGGAAAAACAGCCCGAGCCCATCATTCGTGCGCTCGGCATCGTCAAGAAGGCTGCCGCCGAAGCGAACATGGATCTCGGCAAGATGGACCCGGAGCTCGGCAAGGTGATCGTGCAGGCCGCCGAGGAAGTGATCGAAGGCAAGCTGAACGCGCATTTCCCGCTGGTCGTCTGGCAGACGGGCTCGGGCACACAATCCAACATGAACTCCAATGAGGTCATCTCGAACCGCTCCATCGAGATCCTGGGCGGGGAGAAGGGCTCGAAGAAGCCGGTCCACCCGAACGATCATGTGAACATGTCCCAATCGTCGAATGACACATTCCCGACGGCGATGCACATTGCCTGCGCCGAGGAAGTCGTCCACCGCCTGATCCCGTCCCTGGAAGTGCTCCACAACGCGCTCGACTCGAAAGCCAAGGCGTGGGCGGACATCATCAAGATCGGCCGCACGCATACGCAGGATGCGACGCCGGTTACGCTCGGCCAGGAATTCTCCGGCTATGCGCAACAGCTGAAGAATGGCATCGAACGCATCGAGCTGACCCTGCCGAAACTGATGGAACTGGCGCAAGGCGGCACGGCCGTCGGCACGGGCCTCGCCTCGCCGGTCGGGTTTGCGGAGAAAGTGGCCGAGAAGATTGCCGACATCACCGGCCTGAAATTCACGACCGCGCCGAACAAGTTCGAAGCGCTGGCCGCGCATGACGCGATGGTGTTCACACATGGCGCGATCACGACCGTCGCCATGTCGTGCTTCAAGATTGCCAATGACATCCGGTTCCTCGGCTCCGGTCCACGCTCCGGCCTCGGCGAACTGGCCCTGCCGGAAAACGAGCCGGGCAGCTCGATCATGCCGGGCAAGGTGAACCCGACCCAGTGCGAGGCGCTGACCCAGGTCTGCGCGCACATTCACGGCAACAATGCCGCGATTGGCTTCGCAGACAGTCAGGGCCATTTCGAGTTGAACGTGTTCAACCCGATGATGGCCTACAATTTCCTCCAGTCGGTACGCCTGCTGGCCGATGCGGCGGTGAGCTTCACGGAGAATTGCGTTGTCGGAATCGAGCCGCGGCTCGAGAATATCCAGCGCGGCCTCGAGAATTCCCTCATGCTGGTGACGCCGCTGAAAGAGAAATATGGCTACGACCGCGCGGCCAAGATCGCCAAGACGGCCCATAAAAACGGGACGACGCTTCGCGAGGAAGCGATCAAGGACGGCATCCCGGGCGAGGATTTCGACAATATTGTCGATCCGTCGAAGATGATCTCGCCGGGCTGATGTGCTATGAGCGCGCATGCTGGACTTTGATCCTGAAACATTTGGCGCGCTCAATGCGGATGACTATGACGCCCTCCACGATCCGGGGACGACAGAAGAGTCTGTCGCCCTGATCGCGGAGCTTGCCGGCAAGGGCCGTATTCTTGAGCTGGCAATCGGCACAGGCCGGATGGCCCTGCCACTGGCAAAGCGCGGCTTTGCCATGTCTGGTATCGAAGGCTCTGCGGCCATGGTTGAGAAGCTGCGGGAGAAGCCGGGCGGGGCCGACATACCGGTAGTCATCGGCGATATGGCCGACTGTGACATAGACGGCGAATTCGAGTTTGCTTTCCTGGTTTTCAATACGCTGTTCAACCTGACCACTCAGGCTGAACAGGTGCGGTGCTTCCGGAATATTGCGGCCAGGCTGGCGCCCGGCGGGGCGTTTCTGGTCGAAACCTTCGTGCCGGATTTCTCAGCCTATCATGACAATCAAAGTCTTCGCACCACGAAGATCGGGTTCAAGTCTCTTTGGTTCGAAGCGAAGGTGCATGATCCGACACGGCAGGTGATCGAGTATCAGCGTGTGCGGATTACGGAAAAAGGCACGCGGATGGTGCCCCTTGTGATGCGCTATGCCTGGCCGCAAGAAATAGACCTGATGGCTGAACTCGCCGGTCTGACGCTGGAGCATCGCTGGGGCGGGTGGAAACGGGAGCCTTTCACGCCCGAAAGCAAGATGCATGTTTCCCTGTACAGGAAACCGGCAAACTGAAATCTCGCCACCAGTTTCTTCATGCCTGTGGTTGCACCCTGGGGGGAAGATCGCCATACGGCGGCAAACATCTTCCTGCCCTCAGATCGAAGAGTGTCATCCCGTGGTAAAATCGACTTTTGCTGCCTTTGCAGATCGCCTTGGCGCGCAGGGCCTGTCACAGGCCAGTTTCACCCAGTTCACGCCGAACCGGATCAAGATCGAATTATTGTCCGGCCTGACGGTCGCGCTGGCGCTCGTGCCAGAGGCCGTGGCGTTTGCCTTCGTGGCAGGTGTGCATCCGCTGGTCGGGCTCTATGCCGCCTTCATCGTGGGTCTCGTGACGGCGCTGATCGGCGGCCGCCCGGGCATGATTTCCGGCGCCACCGGCGCGCTCGCCGTGGTCATGGTGTCGCTGGTGGCGCAGCATGGCGTGGAATACCTGTTCGCCACGGTCGTGCTGATGGGCATTCTCCAGCTGGCAGCGGGCATTTTCCGCTTCGGGAAGTTCATCCGTCTCGTGCCACATCCGGTGATGCTGGGCTTCGTTAACGGCCTCGCCATTGTGATCTTCATGGCGCAGCTCGGCCAGTTCAAGGTGCCCGGCACGGCGGAAGCCTCTGGCCATGGCATGGGCGGCGGCGAATGGATGAGCGGCATGCCCTTGGCCGTCATGCTGGCGCTTGTCGGTCTGACCA
Organism: Hyphomonas sp. UBA5111; assembly: GCA_002414505.1. Taxonomy (GTDB): domain Bacteria; phylum Pseudomonadota; class Alphaproteobacteria; order Caulobacterales; family Hyphomonadaceae; genus Hyphomonas. The sequence continues at coordinate 29,934 of DHZF01000073.1, forward strand.
TGGCGATCATCTGGTTGTTGCCACGTGTCACCAAGATCATTCCGGCGCCGTTGGCCGGGATCGGCATTGTCGCCGCCGTCGTCATTGGCTTCGGCCTGGACGTGCCGCGCGTGGGCGACCTCGCCTCCATCCAGGGCGGCCTGCCGAGTTTCCATGTGCCGAGCGTGCCGCTGACCATGGAGACGTTCAAGATCATCCTGCCATACGCGATCATCCTGTCGGCCATTGGCCTGATCGAAAGCCTGCTGACGCTGAACCTTGTCGGGGAAATGACCGGCAAGAGGGGTGGAGCGAGCCAGGAATGTGTGGCGCAGGGCACCGCAAACCTGATCACGGGTTTCTTCGGCGGCATGGGCGGCTGCGCCATGATCGGCCAGTCGATGATCAATGTGAAATCCGGTGGCCGCACACGTCTGGCTGGCATCGCCGCCGCGCTGTTCCTGCTGGCCTTTATCCTTGTCGGCTCCGGCCTGATCGAGCAGATCCCGCTGGCGGCGCTGGTCGGCGTCATGTTCATGGTCGTGATCGGCACGTTCGCATGGAACAGCCTCCGCATCATGACGCGCATCCCGCTGCTGGACGCCGCCGTGATCGTGCTGGTGACCATCGTTACCGTCTTCTACGACCTCGCAACGGCCGTGGTCGTTGGCGTGATCGTCTCGGCGCTGGCCTATGCGTGGAACAATGCCCGCCGCATCCACGTCATTGAGCGCGACAGCGTGCGCACGCCCGGCGCCCATGTCTACGAGATCGAAGGCCCGCTTTTCTTCGGCTCGACCGATGGCTTTGCCGAGCTGTTCCATCCGGAAACTGACCCTGATGTGGTGATCGTGGATTTCATGCGCTCGCGCGTCGTGGACCAGTCCGCGCTACAGGCAATTGAAGATCTCGCCCGCCGCTATGAAGCCCAGGGCAAGACGCTGCAATTGCGCCATCTCTCGCGCGATTGCCACAAGCTGCTGACCAAGGCCGGGCAGTTGATGGTCGATTCCGATGATGATCCGGAATACACGCTGGCCGTGGATTACTCGGTGAAGACCGGCGCATTCGGCGGTGCTCACTAGGCCTGTGGCCTGACGCCTCTTCCGGAATAATTCCTTGCCCCTGACCGGCTGTTCCCGCACTAGGGACGCCGATCAGACAACAAGGAGGAACCCGGAAATGGACATGGATTTCAGTAATTTGTTCTCGGTGGCTGGCAAGACGGTCGTCGTGACCGGCGGCTCGCGCGGCATCGGTGAAATGATCTCGGCAGGCTTTCTGGCCAATGGCGCGAAGGTAATCATTTCCTCGCGCAAGGCGGATGCATGTGAGGAAACGGTTGAGCGCCTGAAGGCAAAATATGGCGGAGAGATCTATGCGATCCCGTCCGATGTCGGCCAGATGGTCGGCATCGAACATCTCGCCAACACCCTCGCCGAGCGCGAAGAGAAGATCGACGTGCTGGTCAACAATGCCGGCGTGGCATGGGGCGCCAAGCTGGAAGACTTCCCGGAGCATGGCTGGGACAAGGTGATGGACGTCAATGTGAAGGGCGTCTTCTTCCTGACCCAGAAGCTGATGCCGCTGCTGCGCAAATCCGCCAGCGCCGACAACCCGGCCCGCGTCATCAACATCGCCTCGATTGACGGGATGCACACCTCGCCGATGAGCGGGTTTGCCTATGGTACGTCCAAGGCCGCCGTGATCCATCTGACGAGCTTCATGGGCGCACACCTCGCCGGAGAGCACATTCTCTGCAACGGCATCGCGCCGGGCCCTTTCCCGACCTATATGCTGTCCACCGGCGTCGGCTTCAAAGGCGAAACCGAGGGCGTCGACTGGCAGAAGATCGGCGACCAGAACCCGTCGGGCCGTGTGGGCCAGCCATCCGACATTGCCGGCCTCGCCATGTTCCTGTCGTCCAAGGCCTCCAATTATATCACCGGCCACACTGTGCCGTGTGATGGCGGCATCGTCTCGTCCAGCTAGAGCTGCGGGAACCAGAGAAACTTCGACGCTCCGAAAATGCCGATCGCGGTAAAGACGGTGGCCACTGCGACGAGCAGACTGGCCGCCGCCTTTGCGGGTGCGGAGCGACTGCGGCGGGCGGCACAATAGAGTTCCAGCACGACCAGCGGAATCAGGTAGCTGCCATAGGTGATGATGATGTCGGCAGGTCCGCTCATCGTGCTGTTCATCCAGCGGGGGGACTGGTTGATCATTATCCAGCCCATTATCCCGACCCGAACGAACCAGACGCCATTGGCAACCATGAACAGGCGCATGGCCCAGTGTTGATGGTCGGCGAACCGGCGCGCCAACGCAAAGCGGATTGTGTAGGTGGCGCAGACCAGGATCAGCACGGCGTTCAGGGACACGCTGGCGGCTCCCACGAGAGACAGATATGTGTCGCGCCCCCAAGTCAGCCAGAGCCCGCCCAGTGCAAGGGTGCAAGCCAGCACCAAAAAGATGCGGCCAGACCATCTGTGCAGGGTCGGGAACCGGCGCCGCAGAGCCGGAATTAGTTGTATGAGGCCGGTCAGCGTCATTGCGGCAGCCAGCAAGACGTGACTTGCGAACATCAGATTGCCCGCATCGTCGCCCGGAACATGGCCTTTGATGAGTTGCTTGTCGTTCCACCCTGCGAAATTTCCCGTTGCGGTGCGGGTGCCGTAATGAGCAATGATAAAGGCGATGAAGGCCAGTTGGCCTACCGCGGCAATGCAGAACCACGCTATGCCTGTGCGGCTCAGGAGCTTGTTCCATTTTCCGAGATTTTGTGAAGTGGGTGCCACCGATAATCCTTCCATGTTTCAAACAGGGGAGGTGTGGTTGGGATCGGCGATATCGTCTTGCCGATTTGGAAATCGGCGAGGATTTCCGCAGAAAACCGTCGATATTACTCCGGTAAGCTTCTAAGCTCGTCCCCGTTGCTGGCCGACCGGAAGACATGCTTATGAAGATCGCCCACATACGCATTGAGAACGATGCCATGTTGAGGCACGGCCTGCCATTTGGTCCGGTTGCTCCGCTTACCCTGTATTGGGCGGCATTTGCGCTTTCGGTATGCGCTTTCATCGCCGAGTATTTCGTCGGCGGCATCGTCCCGCAGCTCGGCGTCGTGCTGGTGCTTATCGGTTTCGTGCCTTGCGGTATGGCCTGGCTTTTGTCGCGCGAATTGTTCCGGCAGGAGACCGAGCGAAAAGCCTGGCCGCTCGTCGTGGTCGTGACGCTCTATCTGACCTGCCTGATCAGTTACGTGGTGCCGGAAGGGCACGCGGGCAGACTGGTCGGAATGGTGGCCAGCATGAAGGGACTGATTGGGTCAGCCATGCTGCTCATGACTTTCGTGGAGGCCATTGATGGCTTGAAGGCCTCATCTGCGGAGCGACGATTCCGCTTATGCTTTGCAGGTGGCTATGCCGCGATCGTCGTCGTTTCCCTATTAAACGACCAACGCGGACTCGACGTCTGGCAGGAAGAGTTCAGGATTGTCGCCGCCATGCTCGCATTGGTCGGTGCAAGCGCGGCAGTGCTCTATCGAAGGCAACATCCTCTTGCACAGGCCAAGCGGCCAAAGTCAGCGGCAGGACATCCGGCGCTTGCCTTGCGACTAGAGCGTCTGATCGAGACTGATCACGTGTTTCTGGAGCCCCAGATAAAGGTCGCCGATGTTGCGGAACGTTTGCGTGAACCGGAATACAAGATCAGCCAATGCATCGTTTCCGATCTTGGCTTCGCCAATTTCAACCAGATGATCAATTCCTACCGCATAGAAGAGGCGAAGCGGAGGCTTGCCCGTCCTGATCTTGAGGATCAGCCTATCCTGTCCATCGCGATGGATTGCGGATTTGGCTCGCTCGGCCCATTCAACAGGTCATTCAAGGCGATGACGGGCCTGACGCCGAGCGCGTATCGCCGGCAGGCGGCGGTGCAGTGAGGGCTGGCGATTGGCGCGGTGAAGACTAGACTGCACGACACAGAATCACTTCCCGCCAAGAAAGGCCGTCTCCATGGCAAACGCTCCCGTCGGATCCAAATCCAACCCGTCCCAGTTCGACATCCTGGACAAGCTGGCCGAGGACGAGCCGTACTTCGTGATCCGCGCGCATGACCCGCTGTCCTCGGCGCTGGTCGAGCTGCACGCCTATATCGGCGCAGGCCAGTCCGGCGCGGCCCACAACAAGCTGGCTGAGATCATGGCGATGACGGCGGCCAAGGCCCCGCGCCCTGCCTCCAGCCCGAAATACCGCGAAACCTTTGCCATCTCGCTGGCCATGGAACAGTGGCGCGAGACGCATTCCGACGACTAGGAGCCCGGAGACTTGCAGATCAGGCCGCTCACGCTCGAGAACCGTTTCGTCCGGCTCGTGCCGTTTGAGGCCCTGCGGCATGGGCCGATGCTGGCCGAGTTGTCCGAGCGCACAGGGGCGCGGCTTGGCACGTGGCCCGTCTACGTGCCGGGCACGGACTGGCTGTCACCCTGGCTGAAGATGGTGGAGAGCCGGACGGGGGCGGGCACATTGGCGCCGTTCGCCGTTTACCTTGCCGATGGCCGGTTTGCGGGGATGACCGCCTTTCTCAACCCGGATTCTGCACACCGGAATGTCGAGATCGGCATGACGTTTTACGCGCCGGACCTATATGGCAGCGCAGTCAATCCAGCCTGCAAGCACCTTTTGCTGGAGCATGCGTTCGGGCAGGGGGCCATCCGGGCCTATTTCCATATTGATGAGCGCAATGCCCGGTCCCGCGCGGCCGTGACAAAGCTTGGCGCGGTACAGGAAGGCCTGCTGCGCGACAATCGTCTCCTGCCGGATGGCTTTGTCCGCACCACTGTGGTGTTCTCCATCCTGGCGCGGGAATGGCCCGAGGTGAAATCCGGGCTGGAGGCGCGGCTGGCACGTTTCGAGGCGAAGGGCTGATGGCGGACCCAATCAATCTGAACAAGTTTCGCAAGGCGAAAGCCAAGGCCGACAAGGCCCAGCAGGCGCAGGAAAACCGCGCCAGGTTCGGACGCACCAAGACCGAGAAGTCGCTCGAAGAGGCCCGCGCAGACAAGGCCCGCCGCGAGGCCGAGGCGCATCGCCGCGAAGACGATCCCGAGGATCGTGGTTAACGAGGCGTTACCAATCGGCCCCTGATTTGCAATGCCCCTCCTGACTTTGTTTCAAAGCGGGAGGAAGCCAAGATGGGTCGTATTCTGGGAAAATTCGTGGTGGCCAGCGTGGCATTCGCCGCCGGCATCACATGGGGGATCGTGGCCGATGCCGCAGAGGCCGGCGTTCCGTTCAGCAGCTTGTTGGGCTTCTAGCCCACGCCTAGCTGCCGGGCGCGGGGTCTTCCGGATAGAGGATGGAATTGATCAGGGCGTCGTCCATGCGGCGGCCAGAGACGCGTTCCAGCGCGCTGAAGATCGCTCTCGCTTTCTTGTCTTCGAGCAGGGGAATTGCCTGGGCCAGCTCGGCCGCGCGCGCATAGCGTAGTTGGGCCGTCGCCATGTCGCCGCGTGCCTCGGCGCAGGCGCCAAGATTGTGGAGCACGGCCGGCGCATGAGTCCATTCCCGGCCCAACTCATCCCATTGCGCGCAGGCGCCCATGAAATTCCCGTCCCTGGTGGCCTTCACGGCGGCAGCGAAGCGCGGGTCGTTCCGGGCTTCGGGGGTCAGGCCATCGGTCATGATTTCGGCGCGCATGGTCTGATAATAGGGGGCGATGTCATTCCGGAACCGGCGGACGGCTTCCACCGTCGCGTCCTCCACCATGCCGATTGGCGCATTGTAGGGATCGTATGACGAGTAATGCGGCTCGCCCCAGATGCCGAGCTCCTCGCCATGATATTCGTATTCGGCCACGTCCACGCAGGTCTCCCGGCTGGCGCCGCCCAGCTGTTGCTGGCTGAAGACGAGCCGGTTGGTGCGGTAGTCGATCAGGTCTGCCGTGACGACGACTTCCACGGTCTCTTCCCGGCATTCGGTTTCGACGATGGCGCGATGCTCGCAATCAAACAGGCCGTCATATTCCACACAGCGCTTCTCGCGCTCGAACCGGGTCTCGGCTTCCCAGGATTCAATATCAACCCGGCCCTGATAGAGGCCCATCGGCTCGCCGGAGGGCAGGGTGAACCAATATGCGCCGTCCAGGGTGACCTGCTCGACCATGTCCGCGAACTCGGCTTCGGCGACGTTCCCGGCCGGGCCGCGAAACTGGCCGACCGCAATGTCCCGGTATTCGGCAGCTTGCGGGAAGCTGGGCGCCATGCGCGCTTCATAATCATATCCCGGCGTGGCGCAGGCCGCAGCCAATACAGGCAGGAGGAACAACAGGGCATGTTTCATGTGGCGGGCCTTCAGCAATTTCAAGTCAGTAGGGTTGAGAGATACTGAACAGACACTGAACTGCGCAATGCCTGTCTTTGCGTAGGGTAAATTCTTGACCTTGGGGGAAGGTGCGGCCACCTGTCTCGCAACATTGATGGAGCCCTAAATGACAAGTTCACTGTTCACCCCGTTCAAGATGAAATCCCTCGACTTGCCGAACCGCATCGTCATGGCCCCGATGACACGGTCGAAATCGCCGAACGGCGTGCCGGGCAATGACGTGGCGGACTATTATGCGCGCCGCGCCGAGAACGAAGTCAGCCTGATTCTGACCGAGGGCACCACGATCCGCCGGGGCGGGGCCTCCAATGATCCGAACGTGCCGAACTTCCATGAAGCGGACTCGCTGGCCGGCTGGAAGAATGTGGTCGAGAAGGTCCACGCCAAGGGCGGCAAGATCGCGCCGCAGATCTGGCACATGGGCATGGTGCGCAAGGCAGGCAGCGGCCCGTATCCGGACGCGCCGACCGACAGCCCCTCGGGCATGACCCATACCGGCAAGGCCGTGATCGAGGCGCCGACCTCTGCGGAAGTCGACGACATGGTGCTGGCCTATGCCGACGCTGCCGCTGAAGCGGAGAAGCTCGGCTTTGACTGTGTCGAAGTGCACGGCGCGCATGGCTATCTGGTCGACCAGTTCTTCTGGGACATGATGAACAAGCGCGACGACAAGTTCGGTGGCACGTCCTTGGTTGAGCGGGCCAGCTTTGCCTCGGATATCCTGAAGGAAATTCGCCGCCGCGTGTCGCCCGACTTCCCGGTCATCCTGCGCTACTCGCAGTGGAAACAACAGGATTACGATGCGCGGCTTGCGACAACGCCTCAGGACCTTGAAGCCTTCCTGAAAGTGTTCGTGGATGGCGGCGTCGACGTGCTGCACGCCTCCCAGCGCCGTTATTGGGAACCGGAATTCCCGGAGATTGACGGCGAGCACGGCCTGAACGGCGCCGGCTGGGCCAAGAAGCTGACCGGCCTGCCCACCATTACGGTCGGATCGGTTGGCCTGTCTGGCGATTTCATCAAGGCGTTCCAGGGCGAAGGCTCCGGCACGCGGTCGCTGGATGATCTCGAAGAGCGCCTGGCGCGGGGCGAGTTTGACCTTGTGGCGGTCGGCCGCGCGCTGCTGCAGGATCCGGCATGGGCCCGCAAGGTGCATGAAGGCCGGACCGACGAACTGACCGATTACGATGCAGCGAGCCTCGCCACGCTATCTTAGGTCGATTTTGACTTGCATCAAATCCCAAGGGATGGTTTTGGTTAATCCAACCGGACCGGAGGCGATTTTTCGCTGAGGTCCGGTAGGATGGTGGGGACAACAAGAGCCATCCCGACACAATTTGACGATGAAGGCATGTGGTGCACCCGTACACACATTTCCTTTGTCAGCGCTTGGATGCCACCCGCCCCAATCGCATGTCCTGGTCGGGTGATTGTTTCCCCTTCTGACGCGGGCTTTGCCCGCACCAAGGTGAGATGCCTTCACACCAGCATCTCGCTTGACCCTGCAGAGCCGCGTCCCGCACACCGACGCGCCCCTGCAGGGTTTTTTTATTTGCGAAAGGATCGATCCGGAAAAGAACAGCATGCACGGATTGCAAAGGGGAGGCGAGGCCCATGCGCTTTCCGGTTAAGCGTGCAACAGCCTAGTGTGCCGCAAACCCTGCCCATCCGGCCATTCGATGCTATATGTTCGCCATGAGTTCCAATCCGAATCGCCTTTCCATTTCGCAGATGGCCTCGGCCAAGCCGCCGGTCGCGCAAGGGGATGCCGCCTATCTGGACGGCCTGAACCCCGAACAGCGTGAGGCCGTGCTGACGACCGAAGGCCCGCTGCTCGTGCTTGCCGGTGCCGGCACGGGCAAGACGCGCGTGCTGACGACGCGTCTGGCGCATATCATCGGCACGCGGCTGGCCTGGCCATCGCAGACGCTGACCGTGACCTTCACAAACAAGGCCGCGCGGGAAATGCGCGAGCGGGCACTGTCCATGCTGGGCGAAGCGGGCGAGGGCCTGCGCTGGCTCGGCACGTTCCACTCGATCAGCGCGCAGATCCTGCGCAAGCATGCCGAACTGGCCGGGCTGAAATCCACCTTCACCATCATCGACACCGATGACCAGGTGCGCCTGTGCAAGCAGATCATCCAGGCCGAGAACATCGATCCGAAGCGCTGGACGCCGCGCTATCTCGCCAGCCTGATTGATGGCTGGAAGAACCGGGCGCTGACGCCGGACAAGGTGCCGCCGGAAGAGGCCCACCAGTTTGCCGACGGCAAGGGCATCACCTGTTACCAGATATACCAGGCGCGGCTGAAAGTGCTGAACGCCTGCGACTTTGGCGATTTGCTAATTCACAACATCACGATCTTTCAGAAGAACCCGGATTTGTTGAAGGAATATCACGACAAGTTCCGCTATGTGCTGGTCGACGAATATCAGGATACGAACGTTGCGCAGTATCTGTGGCTGCGCCTTCTGGCGCAGGGCTCGCAGAACATTTGCTGTGTCGGCGATGACGACCAGTCGATCTATGGCTGGCGCGGGGCTGAGGTCGACAACATCCTCCGCTTCGAGAAGGATTTCCCCGGCGCGCATGTGATCCGTCTGGAAAAGAACTATCGCTCGACCAAGCACATCCTTGCGGCCGCCTCCTCGGTCATTAGTCACAACAAGAGCCGCCTCGGCAAGACGCTCTATGTCGGCGACGACAACGCGATTGACGATATTGACGCCTCCAAGGTGAAGGTGCGCGGCCTGTGGGATGGCGAGGCCGAGAGCCGCCTGATCGCGGATGATATCGAGAGCTGGGTGTTGAAGGGCGGCAGCCATGAGGATTGCGCCGTACTGGTGCGCGCCTCGTGGCAGATGCGGGCCTTCGAGGAACGCTTCATCATGCTGGGCATCCCGTACCGCGTGATCGGCGGGCCGCGCTTCTTCGAGCGTGCCGAAATCCGCGATGCGCTGGCCTATTTGCGGCTCGTGCGCTCGCCCGATGATGACCTCGCCTTCGAGCGGGTCGTGAACCAGCCGAAGCGCGGCGTCGGCAATACCTCGCTCGCCAAGCTGCAATCCTATGCCCGCGAGGATGGGCGCAGCCTGTTCGTGCTGACGCCAATGGTGCTGCAGACCGACGAGATCAAGGGCGGGGCCAAGCGCGGCCTCACCCAGTTCATCGACCAGATTAACATGTGGCGCGACAAGCTGGCGAACGGCATGCCGCATACAGAGCTTGCCGAGACGATCCTCGAAGAGTCGGGCTATACCGACATGTTGCAGAAGGATCGCAGCCCGCAGGCGCAGACCCGGCTCGACAACCTCAAGGAACTGGTCCGCGCAATGGGCGAGTTCGACTCGCTGGCCGGATTCCTGGAACATATCGAACTGGTCATGGACGCCTCGGCGGGCGGGGCCGGGGAAGACCAGGTGCAGATCCTGACCCTGCACGGCGCGAAAGGCCTCGAATGGCCGGTCGTCTTCCTGCCCGGCTGGGAGGAGGAAGTCTTCCCGTCCCGCCGCAGCCTTGATGAGAGCGGCATGAAGGGGCTCGAGGAAGAGCGCCGGCTCGCCTATGTCGGCATCACCCGCGCGCGCCAGCATGCCTATATTTCCTTTGTGGCGAACCGCCAGATCTATGGCCGCTGGCAGAGCGTGCTGTCGAGCCGCTTTGTCGACGAACTGCCGCATGAGCATGTCGAGGCGATCTCGGAGACGGGCTTCTCCGGCATGCCGGGCGGCGAGAGCGGTTTTACCGGATCGGTCGAAGACCTTGGCGAGCGCTCGAACTACAAGAGTCCGGGCTGGCAGCGCCTGAAGGAAAATGCCGGCCGGTTCGATACGCGCCCGCCGCGCGACAATCCCAATCTGTCGGCAACCTCCGGCGGACCGGCAACTTTCAAGGTCGGCACACGTATCTTTCATGACAAGTTCGGCTATGGCCGGGTGGCTCACACGGAAGGCAACAAGCTGACCGTGGATTTTGAAAAGTCCGGCCGGAAGAAAGTGATCGCCACCTTCGTGCAACCCGTTTGATGGTTGACCGCGCGTTCCATTCCGAATTGGATGGGTAAGGCAAAGCGGTGAGGCGTACATGGCCGGCTATCTGGATAAGCGGCTCTATGAGGGGGAAATCCTGCGGTATCGCGGGGAGTTTCACTGGATTGAGTATGCCAAGGCCTGGCTGATGCTGATCGTGTTCGGCATCATCATCTTCGGCATTGTCTATTTCATTGCGGAAATGGTGCGCCTGAACACGACGGAATTCGTTGTGACGGACCGGCGGGTCGTCAAGAAGACGGGGCTTTGGTCGGCCAATGTCGAGGAAATCACGCTCGACTCCATTGAAGGCAGTTCCCTTAACCAGGGAATCCTCGGGCGCATCTTCGGGTATGGCCGCCTGTCCGTGCATGGGCGCGGCGAGACGCATATCCAGTTCCCGAATATGGCGCATCCGCAGAAATTCCGGGCGGAAGCCGAAAAGTCGAAGCAGGCCGCGCTCTCACCGGGCGGACCGCTGGTCAGCTGACCTGTTTTTCCTGAAGACTATGCAGCGCCGGGGGCCTGATCAGGGGGGAGGGAGGCCAGGCCGGCCGTGTGAAGCGCGATGGGTGGTGCGCTTGCCCTTAGAGGACAAAAGCTGACCCGGCGCTGCACGACCTGTTTGGCATGGACCAAGCGAACGCAAACCGAATGGCGCGTTCATCTGCGGCTCATCTGAAGCCTATTCGGCAGCTGGCAGGGACCGGTCGGCGGGTTCGTTTTCGTTCGCGGAAGCGGGGCCACTGCTTATCTGGCGATGAGCTTCGCGTTTGCCCCGGATCCGGTCCTTCAGACGTCCCGCCCACCGGCCGATGCGGTGCGGCGCGAGCAGCCAGACCGGCGTAACCAAGAGGATCATGAGGGTCGAGAAGCCGAGGCCGAAGACCACAGCCGTTGCCAGCTGTACCCACCATTCGGAACTTGCGCCGCCGAAATTGATCGAGCCTTCGAAGAAATTGACGTTCATCTGGATGATCATCGGCAGCAGGCCGCAGATCGTGGTGCCGGTGGTCAGCAGGATTGGACGGATCCGCTGGGCGGCTGTCGCAACCGCGGCTTCCTCCGGCGTGCGGCCATCGCTGAGCAGGCGGTTATAAGTGTCGATCAGCACGATATTATTGTTTACCACGATGCCGGCGAGGGCGACGATGCCTGTGCCGATCATCAGCTGGGAGACGTAAGGCAGCACCAGCTGGATGCCGACCAGAACGCCGGCGGTCGAGATGATTACGGCCGTCAGGGTCAGGAAGACCTGCCAGAAATTGTTGAACTCCCACAGCAGGATGATGGCCATCATGAACAGCATGGCGAGCAAGGCCCCCCGGAAGAAGGCGGCGGCATCGGCGCTGTCTTCATCCGCGCCTTCAAAACGCACCTCGACAGTGCCGGGAATATCCTGTTCCGCGACCCATGCCTTGACCTCTTCCACGATGGCCGCGCCGGCACCCTGTTCCAGGGCATTGGCGCGCACATCGATCACGCGGGCGCCATCCCGGCGGATGATCTGGCTGACGCGCGGGGCCGGGACACGGTCCACGAACAGGGAGAGCGGAACATTGCCGCGCGGCGTGGCGATGCGGAGATCGTCGATTGCGCTGGCGCTGCGGTCTGCCTGCGGGAAGCGGACACGGATATCGACTTCATCCTGGGCGTCATCGGGGCGGTAGCGGCCCACGAGCACACCATTGGTGACAAGCTGGACGGCGGCGCCGACCTGGCTGATGTCGAGGCCATATTTGCCGGCTTCGGCGCGGTCGACCTCAAGCTGGTATTCAATGCCGGGCAGGGGGCGTGTGTCTTCGACTTCCCGCAAATCGGACCGGGAATCGAGATAGTCGCGGATCATCCGTGCGGCGGTATTGAGCGCGGGCGCATCTTCCGAGAGCAGCGCGATCTGGACGTCCTTGCCGGAGGGAGGGCCCTGCTCGCGGGCGGCAATCTCGAAGCGCAGGCCTGGCACCTCGCTGAGCCGGTCACGGATATTCGCCAGTGTGCGGCGCCCATTGTGGACGCCGTCCGCTGTGGCGAGATCGATCAGGAGCTGGCCGACCGTATCGCTGGGCTTGCTGGAGGATCCATCCATGGAGAAGATGGCGCCCCCGGAATTGCCGGCCTCGGTCGAGATGTCTTCCACGCCGTCCATGCTGGCGATCGCGGCTTCGGCGCGCCGGACGAGGGAGAGTTGTTCTGCGGTCGACAGGCTGCCTTGCGCCTGAACGAAGACGAAGGCCTGTTCCGGTTCGACATCCAGGAAGAGTTCGGATTTGTGCGGAGTGGAGCCGAACCAGATGAAGATCGCAATCACACCGGCAATGGCCACGCCGGTTACGGCGAGCGGCCGTGCGATCAGCGATTTGATCAGTTTGACATAGCCGCCCAGCCAGCCGGTGGCGGCTTCGGGGTCTGCATCGGAGGCAAGGGCTGCAAGGCTTTCATTGGTGCCGTCCGGGCGGGCGCCGATGACCGAGCCGAGCACAGGCAGGAAGATCAGGGCCATGACCAGGGAGGCCGACAGCACGAAGATCAGCGTGATCGGCAAATAGGCCATGAATTTGCCGGGCATCGAATTCCAGAACAGGAACGGGATGAAGGCCGCGAGCGTGGTGGCGGTGGAGGCGACAACCGGCCAGAACATGCGCATGCCGGCCATGGCATAGGCGTCCTTGCGGTCCAGTCCTTCCGCCATTTTCCGGTCGGCATATTCCGTGACCACGATGGCGCCATCGACGAGGATACCGACCGCGATGACCATGCCGAACATGACCATCATGTTGATCGTGTAGCCGAACGCGCCAAGCAGCAGGAAGGCCATGACGAAGGATGCCGGGATCGAGATACCGACCAGCAGCGCCGAGCGCAGACCAAGGGCAGCGACACAGATGACCATGACCAGCACGACGGCGGTGATGATCGAGTTCTGGAGTTGTCCGAGCTGGTCGCCGATCAGTTCGGACGCGTCGGAGGTGATGCGGACATTGACGGTGTTGGGCCAGCTTTCCTGCTGGGCCGCGACCGTGTCGCGCACGAAATTTGCCGTGTCGAGAATGTTCGCGCCGGAGCGTTTGACGATCTGGAGTTGCAGGGCCGGTTCGCCATTGAAGGTCGCATAGCCGGTCGGATCCTTGTAAGTGCGGCGGATCTCGGCGACGTCGGACAGGGTGACCGTGGCGGTGTCGGAGCGTTTGACCGGCAGGTTCAGGGCGTCCTGAGCCGACCGGATCAGACCGGGCACCTTGACGGCAAAGCTGCCCTCGCCGGTATCGATCTGGCCGGCGGGCACGAGCTGGTTGTTCGCGGTGACGACCGAATAGATGTCCTGATAGGACAAATTGTAGGTCTCAAGCTTGACCGGATCGACGATGATTTCGAGCACGTCTTCGCGCTGGCCGATGATGTTGGCTTCCAGCACGCCGGGATTGCGTTCGAGCAAATCCTGCAGCGTTTCGGCGATGTCATTGAGGCCGCGTTCCGGGGCCTGACCGAACAAATTCACGACCATGATCGGAAATTGCGAGGCATTCACTTCGGTGATGATCGGCTCGCGCGCATCGGCGGGGAAGAAGCGCTTGGCCAGGTCGACCTTGTCCTTCACGTCCAGTACGGCCTGATCGATGTCGGAATCGATTTCAAATTCCAGGACCAGCTGACCGGCGCCTTCCGCGCCGATGCCGGTGAACGTCTTCAGGCCTTCCAGAGACTGGATTTCCTGTTCGATCGGTTTCACCAGCAGGCGTTCGGCGTCTTCCGGCGTCACACCGGCAAGCGGCACCGTGATGCCGACAAAGGGAATCGGGATGTCGGGGTCGGCTTCCTTGGGCAGACCGACATAGGTTGCCGTGCCCGCAATGATCGCGCAGATCAGGATGGACAGGACCATCCTGGCGCGCCCGATGGCGCCTTCGACGACGCGGGTCATGGCTGGGCCCCGCCCCGGGGGACGGGCATCACTTCAACGCCTTCGGCCAGATAATCCTGACCAATCGAGATCAGGCGCACGGGCGACGGCAGGCCGGTAACCCAGGCGCCGTCAGGCGTTTCATCTATGACCTTGACGGAGGCGAACTGAACCTTGTTGCGATCATCGACATAGCGCACGCCAAGATCGCCCGCATCTGACAGGGTCAGCAGGCCGGGAGAGATCAGTGTGGCGGGCACTTCGCCCATTGGAATAAAGAGTTCAGCCGTCACGCCGGCTGCCACCGGATCGTCGCCGGTTTCGAGTTCAGCCTCGATCCGGAACGTGCGTGTGCCTTCATCCGCCGTGCGGGACACATAACGCAGCTTGGCGGGATAGGTCTTGCCGCTCGGCAGGCGGGCTGTGGCGTCCATCCCGGTTGCCAGCTGGCCAGCATTGGCTTCGGCCACTTCGACGGACACGATGACCGGGTCCATGTCCACCATCGTGCCGCAAGGCTGGCCGGGGGAGAGATAGTCGCCCGCCTCGGCGCTCCGGGTTTCGAAGATGCCGTCAAAGGGGGCGCGGATCTGGGTCTTGGAGAGTTCGACGCGGGCCGCATTCACTGAGGCTTCGGCGGCGTCAACGGCGGCTTTGGCGGAGGCTTCATTATTGGCGGGGGCCAGGCCCTTTTCGGCCAGCGTTCTTGCCGCTTCAAAATCAATCTGGGCGGCATCGCGGCGCGCTTCAGCCTCTTCGAGACGTGCAGCGCGAGCTTCGACATCGAGCCCGCAGAGCAGCGTGCCGCGCGAGACGCGCGTGCCTTCGCGGACGGGGGTCGATACGACATTGCCGGACGTGCCGGCTTTCACACTCACGGATTTGTCGGGGGCCGTCAGGCCCTTGGCTTTCAGGCGGATGCCGTGGGTCTGGGCGGTGACGACGAAGGTCACCGCTTCCGGGGCGGCGCTGCTCTGTTCGAGGCGCACGTCTTCATGCTGCGTGCTGATGTCGCCGCGAATGAAGCTGCGGACCACAAACCAGGTCAGCAAGCCAATAAAGATGGCGATGGCAATTTTGACGGATCGGTTCACGGTTCAGTCTTTCGCACGGCTGGCTGTGTAGCAGATATAGGGCGCGGCGTCGCCGTAATAAGTCCGCCGGAGACGCATAGTTAACAACCGACTGTTGCGATCCGGCAAAGCTGGCGCCGTGTTTTGAGGGTTCACCGCAAGGTATGATTAATAAATGCCCGGATCAGGCCCGCTGAGACGAGGATGGCCGGGCTCAGGGGGCCGGATCAGATCCAGCGGCGCCAGCGGAAGATGGCGAGCATCACCAGCGTCGCCACGGCCAGCGACGTCACCAGAATGGCAAAGGCGCCAGCGCTGTCCACACCCGGCATGCCGCCGACATTCACCCCGAACAGGCCCGTCACGAAGCTGATCGGAAGGAACACTGCTGACAGGATCGACAGAACGAACAGGCGTTGGTTCATGACCTCGGCGCGTTCCTCGATGACCTGTTCCTGCAATACGGTGCAGCGATCCCGGATGGTGTCGAGTTCCTCCGCAAGCCGGGTCACCCGGTCGGCGGATTCCCGCAGGAAGAGCAGGTCGTGATCGGAGAACAGGCCAGACTGGGTGCCCTCGCGGACCAGTTGGGCAAGCGCCTCGCGCTGCGGCAGGATATAACGTCGGACCTGCAGAACACGGCGGCGCAGTTCCGACAGTTTCGACCTCGGCAAGCGCGTGCCGGGGTCCAGCAGATCATCTTCGAACTGGTCGGCCTGTTCGTCGAAGCGGGAGACTTCCGGTTCCATCCGGTCGGTCAGCGCATCGGCGAGCGCGGCCACCAGTCCGCCTGTGGTACTGGGCGCATTGCCCGCTTTCACCTTGGCCTCAATGTCGCGCGTCGCCTGGATCGGCTTGGCGCGGAGTGAGATCAACGCGGTCTCGCTGGCCCACATGCGCAGGGCGAGCATGTCTTCCAGCGCCTCGCCTTCATTGAGGTTCATGCCGCGCAAATTGATAAGGAATCCCGGCCCGTGACGCGTCGAGCGCGGCCTTGTGTCTTCCTGCAGGAGTGCCTCGGTGGCGATGCGGTCGAGCCCGCTCTGGCGCGTGAGCCATGTCTGCGCCTCCGGCGACCGCCGGTTGAGATGCAGCCAGTGCCGGCTGAACTCCTTCAGCCGGCCAGAGGTCACATCCGCCCAGCTGAGCGGCGAGACGGTGCCGTCCGCCGCAAAGCCATACCCGAAGACGAGCGGCGCCGTCATTGCGTCAATCGAAGCGGGGAGCGGCGTAACCATACGGGATCAGAGCGCCGAGACCGGCGGCGTCCGGGAAATCCAGGGCCGTGTCATTTCCAGCTGCATGGCCAGTTCGAACAGGAGATCATCCTGGCCACGCTTGGCGGAGAACATGGAGCCTATGGGCAGGCCGCCTGACGACCAGGAGAGCGGGACGCTCATGGAGGCAGCGCCCGACACATTCATCGGCGCTGTAAAGGCCGCAAAGTTCAATACGCTTTCCATGACGGTGTCGAAATCTCCATCGGGGGCCTGATCACCGATCGGCACGGCAGGGCTGCCGGTCACCGGTGTGAGTAGCACATCCATGTCGTTGAACCAGTCATCATAGGCGGCTTCGAAGGCCTTCAGATAGCCAATGATTTCCGGGAATTCCGATTGGCGCGCCTGGAACATCGAGACAAGGCCCAGCGTCCAGGGCTCGACAATGTCCGGGCCGATAGGCTTGCCGGAATAGGCGCTGGCCTGCTGGGCAAACTCGGCGGCCCCGGCGGCCCAGTACATCAGGAATTTGTCGGTGAATTCCGCGCCATTCAGCGGCACCTTGTAGTCGATCACCTCATGACCGAGCTCGCGGCAGAGCTGGGCGACGTCCTCGAGCGCTGCCGTGGTCTCCGGCGAGACATGGGTGCCACTGATGGATTCAGGCGCAAAGCCGATCCGGAGCGGCCGGTTGAGCGTCGAGATTTCCCCGAGCGGCGTATAGGCGCCGTCATTCTTTTCCGCGACGCGGAAAAGCTCGATCGAATCCTGCACCGTGATGGTCACGGCATGGTTCACTGAAATGTCCACGGGCGGGGCGTTGCCTGCATTCCGCGCATCCAGGCGGCCGCGCGATGGTTTCAGCCCGAACACGCCGCAGGTGGAGGCGGGGATGCGGATCGATCCGCCGCCATCGCTGGCATGGGCGAAGGGCACAACCCGCGCCGCGACCAGAGCAGCCGCTCCGCCGGATGAACCGCCCGGCATACGCGACAGGTCCCACGGATTGTGCGTGGCGCCGGTGACCAGCGGCTCGGTGGTTGAGGTCAGGCCCATTTCCGGCGTGGTGGACTTGCCGAGCGATACGACTCCCGCGTTCCGCCAGGCTGTGGCGAAGGGGGAATCCTTTTGCGAAACGTTGCCGACAAAGGCGCGGCTGCCCCACAGGGTCTGTGTGCCTTCCCAATCGAGCAAATCCTTGATGAAGGTTGGAACGCCGCTGAACGTCCCCGGCGCCGGATGTGCGGCTGCGGCGCGCGCCTGGTCAAAGCTGGCCGTGGCAATGGCGTTGAGGTCACCATTCACGGCTTCAGCGCGCGCGATGGCTTTCTCGACCTCAGCAAGGGAGGTCGTCTCTCCGGAGGCTATGCGGCTGGCAATGGTCAGGCCGCTTTCCCAGCCTTCCGGCGGAACCGCCTTTGCCGCCATCGGGCCCGAGGCGGGCGTGAGTGTATCGCTGGCCTTCTGGCCACATGCGGCAAGCGCGGTTGCCGCCGCGCCTCCGAGCAAAGCTGCGCGCCGTGTAAATGCGGTCATTCTTGTTTCCTCCCGTTTCCCTTTTGGGCAGCAAACTGTAACGCGCGGGGAGAATTCGCAAGACAAAACAAAACGGCCATGCCGGTGGGGGCATGGCCGTTTCAGGGTCAGTTCAGGGACGTCCTACTGGATCACACCGCAGGCAACGCGCGCGCCAGCGCCGCCAATCGGCTGGGTCATGTGATCATCTTCACTCTCATGGATGATGAGGGCGGAGCCGTCTTCGTCGAGCAGGGATTCGAGCGCGGTCAGGCGGGTGAACGCTTCGTACCCGGCCGAGCCATCCTCAGCCACCCAGATATTCGGCAGGTCGCCCGCTTCCGGACCCTTCGGGTTGAGCAGGCCGTGCGCGCCTTCGATCTTGCCATGATGGCCGCCGGAGGCCTTGAACACGCCGACATCCTCACAGGTGCCGGTGCCGTGCAAATGGATGCCGTGCCAGCCCGGTGTCAGGCTGCCGGCAGAGAGTTCGACGCGAATGACTTCGCCATTCGGGCCATCGAGGAAGTTCGCTGTGCCGATTTCCGTACCTTCGGCGCCGATGATGGAGGCCTTGGCGACCATCATGGATGGATACACGCCCTCATCCGGGCCGGGCATCTCTTCTGCTGTGGGCAAGCCGTTGTCGCTGTCGGGCATTTCCTGGGGTGTCGCGCCCTGCTGGCCACACGCGGCAAGGGCGATTGCGAGCGAAGCGATGGCAGTTCGGGTGATCATGGGGGTCTCCTGTCAGCTTGGGTCTGATATAGGCGTAACGTCTATGTGGCAGGAAGGCTCCATCACGTGAAGGACCGTGCAGATAAATTGCTCGTTAGTCTCGGCTTGTTCGATAGCCGGGCGTCCGCGCGCGCGGCGATCGAGGCGGGCCATGTTTCGGCGGATGCAACGGTCGTGTTGAAGCCATCGCAGATGCTGTCGGGCGACGAGGAGATCGTCGCAAAGCCAGCACACCCTTATGTCTCGCGCGGCGGGTTGAAGCTGGCGCATGGTGTGACGGCGTTCGGCGTCGATCCGGCCGGGCGGATGTGTCTCGACATTGGGGCGTCAACGGGCGGCTTTACCGACGTGCTGCTCAAGGCCGGAGCAAAGCATGTCGTGGCGGTAGATGTGGGACGGGGCCAGTTCCATACCTCGCTGGCCGGAGACGACCGGGTGACAAGTCTTGAAGCTCAGGATGCCCGGACCCTGAGGGCTGACATGCTGGGCGAGGCGCCTTCCTTGCTTGTGTGTGATGCGAGCTTCATTTCATTGGAGAAACTGCTCGCCGTGCCGCTGTCCCTTGCGGCCGAGCGCGCCGAATTTGTCGGCCTGTTCAAGCCGCAATTCCAGGTCGGCCGGGAGCATGTCGGCAAGGGCGGACTGGTGACGAGTACGGAAGTGGCTGACCGCGCCGCTGAGGCTTTCGCGCAATGGATGAAGGGGCAAGGCTGGCCCATCCGGGCCTGGACCGACAGCCCGATCACCGGAGGCGACGGCAATGCCGAACGCCTGTTTCATGCGGTTAAGGCTTAGTAGTTCTCGTCGTAAAACCCGTCATTGATTTCCCATGTGCCGTCATACGGATCCCGGCAGGCCGTGATGGGATCGCGGATCACCTGGCCATCGGGCAGGCGGGTTTCGCGTTCAATCGTGCGGCATTCTATGTCGGTGCCCGGCTGAGGCGGCAGGGTCGGTCCCGGCACTGTGGAGGCCGGATAGGTGCGGCTCGGCGGCGGGACATTCGGATAGTTCATGATTTCCGGGCCGCCATAGAGACCGTTCGTTGTGCGCGGGATGCTGCCGGCCGGATAAGCGCCGGATGAGGCTGGGCCATATGGCGTCGCCACCTGACAGGGTCGGCTTGTATCCTCAGCAATTGCCCCACCGGCAAAACCGCCGACAATGGCGCCAAGAACGGCGCCGACGGCGACTTCATCGGAATTGCCGTTGCCATGATGGTATCCGCCATGACGCCGGTGGCCGCGATAGCCTCTGTATCCGCGATAGTCGCGGTAGTGATAGGCATCGCCATCATCGATATTATTGCCAATCGCGCCGCCGATCAGGCCGCCCGCAATCGCGCCGACGAGCACGCCGGCCAGCTGGTCATCCTTACGCTCGCGTTCGCACTGAACGTTCTGGACCGGAGGGTTGTAGGTATAGCCATACGCGCCCTGGGCAGAGGCCGTGGCAGGGATGGCGAGGCTGGCCATGGCCAGCGCTCCGATGATCAGCCATTGGGATTTCATCGCAATACTCCTTGTCGCGGATACACGCCCGCCAGTGTCAGCCTATCACACTGGGGGGACGAACCTGAACACGAGGTGAAAACTGGACGCGGCAGTCAGCCCGGCACATATTGACGGCATGGGAGTGTTCGATACCGCCGCCCGCACCGCAGGCCGGGCCCGTTACGCCGCCGCGCAGGGGTTGAGATCGGCATGGTATGGGGCCCAGATGAGCGCTGCACGACGGCGCGCCAGTGGGTTTGACCGTCCGGGCGAGCCGGCCTTCCGGCCCTCTAAAGGCACACCGGACCTTGCCGCCTTGCGCCGGGCCTATGTCGAGCTGTTCCTGAAGGATCGCCTGAATGTTGAGGCCGGGCTCTACCCGGCGCCATCAGATGTGCGCCTGAAGGATTTGCCGAAGGCGTTGAGATCGGCGCGGGCCTTCCGGGAGGACGTCGAGGAGGTCGATCGGCGCCGACTGGAACGTAATGGAACGGAAATACGCCAGCAGATAATAGATGGGCACAACCGATACCCTGCCTACTATCTCCAGAATTTCCATTATCAGTCCGGAGGCTGGTTCACCGAAGACAGCGCGGATTTGTATGACACGCAGGTGGAGGCGCTATTCACCGGAACGGCAGATGCCATGCGTAGGGCCGTGCTGGCAGAGATTTCCCGCGAGCTGAAAGGCCGGGACCAGCGCGGCGTGAGCCTGTTGGATGTGGCCTGCGGGAATGGTCGCTTCCTGTCGCAGGTGATGCAGGTATATCCAAGGTTAATGGCAAGCGGACTGGACACCTATACGGACGCGGCCCGCGCAAGGCTCAGGCCGTGGAAACAGGTCGAGATCCTGCACGACGCGGCGGAATCGATGCCGATCGAGGATGCCAGCCTCGACATGGTTGTCTCCATCTTCCTGTTTCATGAATTGCCCCCACGGGTTCGCGGACAAGTCGTGTCGGAGGTACAGCGCGTGTTGAAGCCGGGCGGCCTGTTCATTCTGGCCGACAGTGCCCAGTTTGGCGATTATCCGGCGCTGGACGGCCTGCTGGAATACTTCCCGCACGGCTTCCATGAGCCCTATTACAAGAACTACCTGTCCTGGAACGCCAATTCGGTGTGCGAAGCGGCAGGATTGCTGCCTGAAACGCGATCACTGGCATTTCTGACAAAAATCAGCACCTTTCGGCGCATTTCATAACGCCTTGAAAGGGAACCGATTTCTCGCCTGGGGCGTAGCGTTTAATCCTGGATGAAGAAATATTGATTTGCGCGAATGGAACATGACAGTAATATGACAGTTACGTTACGGTCATGTGACACGAACATTTACCAGGAAGGAAAGGAGGCACCTATGGCCGTCCTAGATCACAATGATAATCATGTTTCCTGGCTGGCGCACAGGGACTTCACTCTGAACGAGTCGGGCCTGCGTGTGTTGCGGGGGACCATGTTAGTCGTTGCAGGCATTGTCGGGGTCAGCCTCGCCATTGCTCTGGATCCGATTGTCAATCTGTTCGCCTGATCGGCGACAGACTTAGAAACTCGGCAGTTTGCCGGTGCCGATCAGCGGCATGGCAAAAGCGAGAATGATCGAAATTATGAGGCCGAGGAAGGCACGTCCGGCATCGCCGAGAACGTCTTTCACGGCCTCATTCTTTTCGCGCAGATGCGCCACATAAGAGATCGCAAGTTCCCGGCCGGCCAGCAGGCCCAGGAACACCCAGGTCGTGCTCATGGGCACATTGCTGACTTCCTTGAACACGAACAGGATGATGCCGTAGATCAGGTCGACGATGGTCGCGGCGCGGACATCCACCGTATTGATCTTGCGCTCGACGATCTTCTGGATCTGGCCGCCGCGTGTGGCGAAGATATAGCCTTGGATCGCCACCAGCAGGATCGCCCCGAAGATCACATAGCCGAGCGAGAAGGCGACATGCGTCTCGTCGCCGGTCACTGTCACCGTGCGGGGCAGGTAGACGAAGATGTTCGCCAGATCCTGCATCAGCCATTGCGACCACAGGAAGGTCGTCGTCAGCCACTGGAACGTGATCCAGTACGGCCAGGGCAGTTCGTCCTTGGTGTGGAAGACCCAGCGTTCGAATGTGCGCGAAATGATCACCCAGATCACCGCGCCGCATGCGAAGGCAACCACATAGCCCATGGCCGATTTGATGATCATCTTTTCAAGGATGCCATCGCCCGCTGACCCGCCCGACAAGGCGAAGAGGGTCAGGACGAGGAAGGTCGTGGAGACCGGAATACCGAACCGTGTCAGGAACAGCAGGACCAAAGGCGGCAGCGCATGCCACCACTGGATGCCAGGCATCAGCAGGGCGCTGCGATCACCTTCGCCCGGCAGGACCGACAATTTGTCGAGGCGGTCATACGCGACATCCCCATTGCCATGGAAATACCCATAGAAGAGGACGACGAGGAGGATAGCGCTCGCAAACAGCCAGAGGACCCACCAGGGCCGCCGTGCATTCGAGGAAAGAAATGTCCCGAGGGTCTGGATCGAATCGTTGGCGACAACGGCGTATGACGCCAGCATGAAGCCAATGAGCCCGAAAATCTCTACGCCACCCATGCCGCCAACCCATTGCTATTTGAAGACTTAACGCGAGGTAGCAGGTTCGATGTGCATTGCCGATAGCAGGTATGTGAACTTACTGTGACACACACATTAGCGCTCATCTGCCCGTCTGCCCCCTATGTCGCAATTTCGCATCGGCCAGCACGCAGGCGAGCATCGCCTCCGCCACCGGTACCGCACGTATGCCGACACAGGGATCATGCCGTCCGATGGTGCGTACGTCCACCTCCTGACCGTCACGCGTGACAGTCTGGACGGGGGTAAGAATGGAAGATGTTGGTTTGATTGCGATTCGCACGACGACCGGCTGACCGGTCGAAATGCCGCCGGCAATGCCGCCATTATGGTTCGACAGGAAGCGTGCGCCGTCATTGCCAGTGCGCATCTGGTCAGCGTTTTCCTCACCCGACAGCGCGGCTGCGGCGAAGCCCTCGCCGATCTCGACGCCCTTCGCGGCATTGATGCTCATCATGGCGCCGGCGAGTTCACCATCCAGTTTTCCGTAGATGGGGGCGCCCCAACCGGCCGGAATTCCGGTCGCTTCGACCTCGACAATCGCGCCAGCGGAGCTGCCGGCCTTGCGCGTTTCGTCCAGAAACGTCTCCCAGACTGGCACCATTTCGGCGTCAGGACACCAGAAAGGGTTCGATTTCGTTTCATCCCAGTTCCAGCGCGTGCGGTCGATGGCATGGGGGCCGATCTGGACCACGGCGCCGCGCAGTATGACGTCATCGCCGAGTACACGGCGCGCCACGGCGCCAGCAGCGACCCGCGCGGCGGTCTCGCGCGCACTGGAGCGGCCGCCGCCGCGATAGTCGCGCACGCCGTATTTCTGGTCATAGGAATAGTCGGCATGGCCGGGCCGGTAGCGGTCGCGAATCTCGCCGTAATCCTTGGAGCGCTGGTCGGTATTCTCGATCATCAGCGAGATTGGAGTGCCGGTGGTGACGGGGCCGCCGGTGCGGTCATCCTCGAAGACGCCGGACAGGATCTTCACCTGGTCGGCTTCCTGGCGCTGGGTCACGAAGCGGGAGGTACCGGGGCGCCGCTGGTCGAGGAATTGCTGGATGAAGGCCTCATCCAGCGCAAGATTGGGCGGGCAGCCATCGACCACGCATCCGAGCGCCGGCCCGTGGCTTTCGCCCCAAGTGGTCACGCGGAAGAGGTGGCCGAATGTATTGTGAGACATGGCTGCCCGTTCTGTTGAGGGTCAGGGCCTAGCCGAGCAGGTCCTGAACAGCTTCGCGCTCTTCGCGCAGTTCCGTCTCGGTCGCATCCATGCGGGCGCGCGAGAACTCACCGATTTCGAGGCCCTGGACGATCTCGTACTTGCCGTCCTTGCAGGTGCAGGGATAGCCGTAGATGATTCCCGGCTCGATGCCATAGGAGCCGTCGGACGGAATGCCCATGGAGACCCAGTCACCGGCTTCGGTGCCGAGGGCCCAGCTGCGCATATGATCGATGGCGGCCGACGCGGCGGAGGCGGCCGACGAGGCGCCGCGGGCCTTGATGATGGCTGCGCCGCGCTGCTGCACGTCTGGAATGAAGGTGTTTTCGTACCAGTCCTGATCGACCTTGGAGAGGGCGGCTTCGCCCTTGACGGTCGCGTGGTGCAGGTCCGGATACTGGGTTGAGGAATGGTTGCCCCAGATCGTCATCTTCTTGATGTCGGTATTGTGGGCGCCGGTCTTCTCGGCCAGCTGGCTCATCGCGCGGTTATGGTCGAGACGGACCATGGCGGTGAAGCATTTCGGATCCAGATCAGGCGCATTCTGTTGCGCGATCAGGGCGTTGGTGTTGGC